>NZ_QPFW01000233.1:0-60423 GCF_008122455.1 Enterobacter sp. C6 | reverse complement strand
TGCCGTTTCGACAAAACGGAATTCACCCGCGCGGCGGAGGTCACTCTGCGAATGCTCAATCAGCAACTCTACCAGCTCCGGCGTCAGCTCCATATGGCACTGGAAACCGTAAACCCGTTCGCTGTATTGCACAATCTGGCGGGGACAGCCCTCGCTGTAAGCGAGCACCTTAGCCTGTGGCGTCAACCCAGGCATATCGTTATGCCAGTGACCGACGTTCAGCACGCTGCCAAAATCCTCAAACAGCGGGTTCGCCTTGCCTGCATCTGTGAGCCTGATGGGGAATTTGCCGATCTCTTTTTCCGGGCTATGACAAAACGCTGCGCCCAGCGCTTCGCCGATAAGCTGCGAGCCCAGACAAACGCCAATCACCGTTTTACCCGCCTCTATCGCGCGGCTGATGAGCGTCTTTTCCGCCTGCGCATCAAACCAGGGGCATTCCTCACGCGTGGTGGCGGGTGACTGCGGGCCTCCCATGATGATGAGCAAGTCTGTGTGCCCTGGCGTTTCGGGTACAGGATCGCCCTGATACACTCTGGTGTAGCTCAGACTGCAGCCGCGACTTTTCCCCCAGATTTCATAGGCGCCTGGCGCCTCGAAATGTTCATGAATAATAAAATGGATGTGCATTGCGTCTCTCTCTGGTTACATGTACAAGCAGCATCATAAGAGGAAGGGGGGAATGTGAAATGCCAACCGTTATCGATAAAACGCCAATTCACGACGATGCTATCGGATGGTCAAGAGGGGCGATTCGCTATACGCGCGGCGAAGTCGATCCGCCTCACCAGCATTCGCAGGGACAACTTTTGTTTGCCATCAAAGGGGTCATGCTGGTCGAAACCGGCAGCAAACGCTGGGTCATACCGCCACAGCGCGCGCTGTGGATCCCTCCCTTTCAGGAGCATACCTACAGCGTGTTATCCACAACGGAGCTGCGCGCGGTCTGGTTTAGCCCGGCGCTGATAGCGCAATGCGAGCCTTTTAAACGGAAAGACGAGGTTCATGTGATTATGGCCACAGCGTTGTTCAAAGAGCTGATTGCCGGGCTGTTCAGCGCGGAATACCGGCCAGCCAGTCAGCGCAGCATGGCCGTTTTGCTGCTCGATATCCTCAGTGAAGCTCAGCAAATCTCGGCCGAATTACCGATGCCCGTGGATGAGCGCTTACATCGCATTGCCTGTGACATCATTGCCAACAATCTCTGGGATCTTTCTCTGGAAAGGCTGGCGGAACGGGCCGCGATGTCTGAACGCACGTTTTCACGCGCGTTTATCAACGATACCGGCTTTAGCTTCCGGGCCTGGCGACAGCGTGCCAGGATTTGTGCCTCGCTGGACCTGCTCGCCAACGGATACCCGGTTAAGCAGGTGGCCTGGATGCTGGGCTTTTCCGGCCCGGCGGCATTTGCGGCGGCGTTTCGCGCCATTGTTGGGGCAACGCCGGGTGACTTTCTGCCTGAACAGAAGCGCTTCCCAGCGATATAGAGAGCGGCTACTATAGCGCGTCTTTTTTCACAGGTACTGCTATGCGTGTTTTACTGGCCCCAATGGAAGGCGTGCTCGACTCCCTCGTGCGCGAGCTTCTGACCGAGGTGAACGATTACGATCTCTGCGTGACGGAGTTTCTGCGCGTGGTCGATATGCTGTTGCCGGTAAAATCCTTCTTCCGACTGTGTCCCGAGCTGCACAACCAGAGCCGAACCTCTTCCGGCACGCTGGTGCGTATTCAGCTGCTCGGCCAGTATCCGGAATGGCTGGCGGAAAACGCCGCCCGCGCGGTTGAGCTGGGCTCTTACGGGGTGGATCTCAACTGCGGCTGCCCGTCGAAGCTGGTCAACGGCAGCGGCGGCGGGGCGACCTTGCTGAAAGATCCTGAGCTGATTTACCGCGGCGCGAAAGCCATGCGCGAGGCCGTGCCTTCGCATTTGCCGGTGACGGTTAAGGTGCGCCTTGGGTGGGACAGCGACGCGCGGCAGTTTGAAATCGCCGATGCGGTGCAGCAGGCCGGGGCCACCGAGCTGGTGGTGCATGGCCGTACCAAAGAAGATGGCTACAAAGCCGATCGCATTAACTGGCAGGCGATCGGTGAGATCCGCAAACGCCTCACCATTCCGGTGATCGCCAACGGCGAAATCTGGGACTACGAGAGCGCGCAGGCCTGTCTGCATGCCACCGGCTGCGATGCGGTCATGATTGGCCGCGGCGCACTGAATGTGCCGAACCTCAGCCGGGTGGTGAAATATAACGAACCGCGTATGCCCTGGGCAGACGTCGTCACGCTGCTGCAAAAATACAGTCGTCTGGAAAAGCAGGGGGACACCGGTTTGTATCACGTCGCGCGAATTAAGCAGTGGCTGAGTTATTTACGTAAAGAGTACGATGAAGCGCTGGGGTTATTTCAGGAGATTCGTACATTACAGACGTCCTCTGATATTGCACGGGTTATTCAGTCAAAGTAATTTATTCATTTGGTGAATAATTTTCTGATTATGTAAATGTATAACAATTTACGGATTGCCACGCATTACTAAAAAAATAAATAGTATCAAGCGTATTTTTCGCCTTTATTTTTTGAGTATATGGCGTAATGAAACGTTCTCTTATTTTATCTCTGAGTGTCCCCTTTGCATTAATTCTGGCAGCCTGCGCACCTGAACATTCCACCGTCTCTCCGCTAAATACACAACCGGCCGCCAAGTCTGTGAATACCTCATTGCATTATACCGACTGGCCGAAAAATGCGTGGTGGAAGGCGTATAACGATCCCCAGCTTAACGGGCTTATTGCAAAAGCATTAAGCGATGCGCCGGATATGCAGATTGCCCGTCAGCGGATTACGCTTGCCGAAGCTCAGGCCAAAGCGGCTATGGCTGCCGACGGTCCGCAAATTGATTTTTCCGCCGAGGCTGAACGTCAGAAAATGTCCGCCGAAGGGCTGATGGGGCCCTTTGCCATTACCGACCCGGCGGCAGGGACCACCGGGCCGTGGTACACCAACGGCACCTTTGGCCTGACCGCAGGCTGGGATCTCGATCTGTGGGGTAAAAATCGCGCGCAGGTCGAAGCCCGGATTGGCAAAGTGAATGCGCAAAAAGCGGAGCTGGAGCAGACCCGACAGCTGCTGGCCGGCAGCGTGGCGCGGCTCTACTGGGAGTGGCAAACTCAGGCCGCCGCGGGGGAGGTTCTCGCGCAGATCAAACATGAGCAGGACAATATTATCGGTGCCGATCGCGAGCTGTACCAGCACGGCATCACCTCCTCGGTGGAGGGTGTCGAAACGGATATCAACGCCAGCAAAACCGAAGAGCAGCTGGCCGAGGTCAACGGGAAGATGAAAGCCATAGAGGCGCGTCTGGTCGCGTTGACGAACTCCTCCTCCGTGAAGCTTACGCGGCACGCCTTGCCGACGGTGGAAGCCTCGTTACCGTCGACGCTCGGATATGAACTGCTGGCACGCCGTCCGGATCTTCAGGAGGCGCACTGGTATATCGAAGCCTCCATGAGCGAGGTAGAGGCCGCCAGAGCGGCGTTCTATCCTGACGTGAACCTGATGGCGTTCTTACAGCAGGATGCCCTCCACCTGAGCGATCTGTTCCGTTCATCCGCGCAGCAGATGGGCGTCACCGCCGGGCTGACGCTGCCAATTTTTGACAGCGGCAGGCTGAACGCCAGCCTGGATATCGCTCAGGCGCAGAACAACCTTTCGGTAGCCAACTACAACAAAGCGGTGGTGGAGGCCGTCAATCAGGTGGCACGCACCGCCAGCGAAGTCGAAACGCTGATGGCGAAGAACGGCCAACAGCAGCAGGTTGAAAAAGATGCGGCACGGGTTGTGGCGCTGGCACAGGCGCGTTTCAGCGCGGGGATTATTGCGGGCTCCCGTGTCAGTGAAGCCAGAATACCGGCCCTCAAAGAGCACCTCGAAGGCGTGCTGCTGAAGGGGCAATATGTCGACGCTACCCTGCAACTGACCTCGGCGCTGGGCGGTGGCTATCATCATGGCTAAAAAAGGCCATTATCTATACTTACCTCTTTGCAGTTTTTCAGGAGGTGAGTATGACCAGAGTAGCGATTGTTACCGCATCGGATTCCGGGATTGGGAAAACCGCGGCCCTGATGCTGGCTGAGCGCGGGTTTGATATTGGCGTCACCTGGCACTCGGATGAGAAAGGGGCGCTGGAAACCTGCCGCGAAGTCGAAGCGCAGGGGCAGCGCGCGGAGGCTATCCATCTTGATTTAAGCACGCTGCCGGAAGGCGCTGAGGCTATTGAAACGCTGATTGCGCGTTTTGGTCGGCTGGACGTGCTGGTCAATAATGCCGGGGCGATGACCAAAGCGCCGTTCCTCGAGATGCCGTTTGACGACTGGCGGAATATTTTCACCGTCGACGTGGACGGCGCGTTTCTCTGTTCACAAATTGCCGCAAGGCAGATGGTGAAGCAGGGGAAAGGGGGGCGGATTGTGAACATCACCTCGGTGCATGAGCACACTCCGCTTCCGGAGGCCAGCGCCTATACGGCGGCGAAACACGCGCTCGGCGGGTTAACCAAATCCATGGCGATGGAGCTGGTTAAGCACAATATTCTGGTGAACGCCGTCGCACCGGGTGCCATTGCCACGCCGATGAATGACATGGACGACAGCGAAGTGAAGGACGGTTCAATGCCGGAAATCCCGCTGGCAAGACCGGGCCATACCAAAGAGATTGCCAGCCTGGTCGCGTGGCTGTGCGACAGCGACGCCAGCTATACAACGGGGCAATCGTTTATCGTCGACGGGGGCTTTATGCTGGCGAACCCGCAGTTTAAGCCGGAGGGGTAGGTTCCCCTCTCCCTGTGAGAGAGGGTGTTTTTAGTTCCCTCTCCCTGTGGGAGAGGGTTAGGGTGAGGGCATCAGGCCGCACTCACTCCTCATCCCGCCTCTTTTCCCGATGCTTCAGCCACAGTCGAACCCCAATCACCGCCACGACCACCAGAATCAGCCACGCCCAGTGCTTGAGGTGCTGGTCGAGATTATGCAGCCAGGGCGCAATCACTTCGCCCCCCACATAACCGAGCGTCGTAAAGATCAGCGCCCAGGCAATCGCACCCACAATATTGAGCGGCAGGAAAATTTTTGGCGGCAGATGGCTGGCGCCAATGAGTATCGGCCCGATAATGCGAAAGCCATACATAAAGCGCGTGCCAATGACGAACAGATAGGGGTGGCGTTGAATGAGCCGCTGAGCGCGGCGAATTTTCTTCTGATGCTTTGTGAAACGCTTAAGCAGCGTTGGCCCGAAGCGCAGCCCGAGAAAGTAGAGCAGCTGATCGCCAATCATCCCGCCCAGCGCAACCGCGGCGACGACCAGCGGGAATTTCAGCAATCCCTGATGCGCGGCGACGCCGCCTAACAGGGTGATGGTTTCGCCTTCTGCCACGCTACCGATGACCAGCGCGGCATAGCCATATTGTTCAATGAGTGCGTTAATATCCATTACGTAACTGTTATCTCCCTCTGCGTACCTCGTTTAATCATATACCCCATGAATCAACAGCGGGGAAATCAACGGAAATTTCCCACTGTACATAAAATAATCTAAAGCCTGCATTATACTTAAGGTATCGCTGACGGGCCGACAACAAGGGGGCGCTATGAACCATGTCTGGGGACTTTTCTCCCATCCCGATCGTGAAATGCATGTCATTAAAAGTGAGAACGAAACGGTCTCGCATCATTACACGCACCACGTGCTGCTGATGGCTGCGGTGCCGGTAATATGCGCTTTTATCGGAACGACACAAATCGGCTGGAACTTCGGTGATGGCACCGTGGTTCAGCTTTCCTGGTTTACCGGACTCTATCTGGCCATCGTCTTTTATGGTCTGATGCTGGCGGGTGTGGCGGTCATGGGGCGAGTCATTCACTGGATGGCGCGTAACTACCCGCAACGTCCATCGCTGGCGCACTGTATGGTCTTTGCCGGATATGTCGCGACCCCGCTGTTCTTAAGCGGTATTGTTGCGCTCTATCCACTGGTCTGGCTGTGCGCGCTGATCGGTACCATTGCCCTCTTTTACACCGGGTATCTGCTGTATCTGGGGGTTCCAACCTTCCTGAATATCAATAAAGAAGAAGGCCTGAGTTTTTCCAGTTCAACACTCGCTATCGGGGTGCTGGTGCTGGAGGCGCTACTGGCGCTGACGGTGATCCTTTGGGGTTATGGATACCGTCTCTTCTGAGTTCACTGCATTGCTGGCGTAAATGCCAGCAATGCAGCATCTGTTCACGATTATCCTCTGGCGACAACGCCCGCTGACGGCTATGATGCCGAAGCCAGCCTGTGTTTATCCGTTGATACAGGCGGTGTACGTCATGACGTGCGTGAATAATTATCAGAAGTCTCACCATGCTGAAATTCCGAGTCTCTTTACTTAGCCTGGCGCTGTTGCTGGGTGCGTCCGCTGCCGTGCCGGCCGTCGCCAAAACGCCCGCGGTGACCGCTGCCGCTGCCCAACCGCAAATTGCTTCAGGCAGCGCGATGATTGTCGATCTCAACACCAATAAGGTGATCTACGCCAGCCACCCGGACCTGGTGCGCCCGATCGCCTCGATTACTAAATTAATGACCGCGATGGTGGTGCTTGATGCCCATCTGCCGCTGGACGAAAAGCTGAAAGTGGATATCAGCCACACGCCGGAGATGAAAGGGATCTACTCCCGCGTGCGGCTGAACAGTGAAATCAGCCGTAAAAATATGCTGCTGCTGGCGCTGATGTCGTCTGAAAACCGCGCGGCGGCGAGCCTGGCGCACCATTATCCGGGCGGCTACGACGCGTTTATCCGCGCAATGAACGCCAAAGCCAAATCGCTGGGGATGAACAATACGCATTATGTTGAACCGACGGGTCTGTCGATCAGCAACGTCTCCACGGCCCGCGATCTGACGAAACTGCTGATTGCCAGCAAACAGTACCCGCTGATTGGTCAGCTCAGTACCACCCGTGAAGAGATGGCGACCTTTGCGAACCCGGCCTATACGCTGCCGTTCCGCAATACTAACCATCTGGTTTACCGTGATAACTGGAATATTCAGTTAACAAAAACCGGTTTTACCAATGCGGCAGGGCACTGTCTGGTGATGCGCACGGTGTTTAACGGTAAGCCGGTGGCGCTGGTGGTGATGGATGCCTTCGGCAAATACACGCACTTTGCGGATGCGAGCCGCCTGCGTACCTGGATTGAAACAGGAAAAGTGCAGCCCGTTCCGGCCGCCGCATTGACGTATAAAAAGCAGAAAGCGGAGCAGATGGCGACGGCGCAGAACGACTGATGCGCCTCTGCGCGCTGATGCCCTCGCCCCGACCCTCTCCCACAGGGAGAGGGAGAAAACACTAAAAACGGTAACCCAGGTTACCGTTTTGCTTTTATTCCGGCAGCGTCCAGTCACCATCGTTGAGCGGGCGCTGCATAATCACCGTATCCCGCCAGTCGCCTTTCTTATAGCCTACGCTGCGCAGCTGACCGACAATCACGAAGCCGTGCTTTTTATGCAGGCGTAACGAACCGGCATTATTATTGCCATCTCCCACCACGGCAATCATCTGCCGCCACGGACCTTGTTCGCAGCGTTCAATTAGCGCAGACATTAACGCCGTGCCAAAACCGCGCCCGGTGATGCTGGCATCCACGTAAATCGACTCTTCCAGGGTATAGCGGTAGGCGTGTCGCGGACGGTAAGGCGTGGCGTAGCAGTAGCCCACCACGATGCCGCGATACAGCGCGATAAGCCACGGTAAACCATTCTCAGCCACGCTTTTCATTCGATGACGCATTTCGTCGATAGTGGGGGGGACTTCTTCAAATGACGCGCGCCCGTGAAGCACATGCCAGGCATAGATCGCGGCGATGGCATGCACATCATCGGGAAGGGCATCGCGCACTTCCAGTTCGGTCTCGGATAAAACATCAATAGCCGACATGATGAGCCTGCTCCTCGTTATAGAAAGCCGGAGAAACGTTTCTCCGGCGTCAGACAGTTACTCTATTACGATTAAGGAGCGCTTAACAATCTCTCAAATTTGGCTGTAGGAATTAATCAGACGCTTGCGTTATGCGCTGCTCCGCGTCCGCGCTTTCTTTCCAGTATTTCTTCCGCGTTGTTTTACCGATGCCGGGATTCATGCTGTTTGTAGGGTCATTCTCGCGATAAAACTGCTTAAGTGCGTCGGGGGCTTTATAAAGATGTCCGACGTTATGTTCCGCAGGATATTGTGCGCCACGTTCACGCAGAAGGGCGAGCATCTGCTCCTTCAGTTCGTGTGCATCGACCCCTTTTTTGACGATGTAATCCTGATGGAAGACATAACACATAAAGTGGCCGTAATAGAGCTTATGCACCAGCTTGCTGTCGATTTCCGGCGGCAGGTGTTCAAACCACTCGGTATCGTTACGCCGCAGAGCGATATCCAGCGCCAGAATATCTTCCACCTCTTCGGAATGCACCGCCTGGTAACGGATGGCGGCACCCGCAGCAGCGAAGCGGTGCAGGAAGGCTTTGCTGCCTTCTTCCGGCGTGCATGCAAAGAAATCACCCTCAGCGGTTTTGAAAAATTCAGTCAGCCAGGACTGCGCTTCGGCGATCCCGTCTCCGGCCATTTTCAGCAGCAGGTGGTGTTCGTACCTGTCGCGCCAGGTTTTCATTCGCTCCGGTAAATGCGCCGGGAAAACGTTGCCCAGCTTCTGCATAAAGCGGTCGGTGAAGTGGGGTTTGAACAGCGACACTTTCTCCAGCATCGCGTCGGTGCGGCCCTTCATGGTGAAGAAGAACGGCATTTTGTCGGTGCCCAGCTTGTCGATCATCAGGAACGTGTCTTTGCCGTAACGCTCGGCGATGTCGTAAATGTCCCGGTGCATGTACTCGCCCGCCACCGGCAGGTGGGTGAATTCACCCAGAATATGACGGCGGATCTCGGTCAGAACCTCAGGCTGATTGGTACCAATGTAAAATACCTGCTGCTTTTTCTCTGCCGGGAAGGTATCCAGGCGCACGGCAAAAACGGCAAGCTTCCCGGCGCAGCCGGAGGATTCAAACAGGCGGTCCGGGTCGGCGTTGTAGCGCGCTGGTGTATCGGCGTCGATATCCCGCACGCGGGTCACGTAGTCGTGATCGTGCGCGTGGCGGCCGTCGTGCTGCACGTCTTCGTCCTTCACGCGATCGTCGTCGAGCTTGCTGAGGATCTGTTCCGGCGTCACGCCGAGATCGATCCCCAGATGGTTGACCAGCGTCAGCTTGCCGTTTTCGTCAATACGGGCAAACAGCGACATCTCGGTATAGGCCGGGCCGCGCTGCACCAGCGAGCCGCCGGAGTTGTTGCAGATCCCACCGACCACCGAGGCGCCAATACAGGAGGAACCGATCACCGAATGCGGTTCGCGACCCAGTGGCTTAAGCGCTTTTTCGAGGGAGTAAAGCGTGGTGCCGGGGAACGCGAGCACCTGCTCGCCTTTGTCCAGCAGGTGCAGCTTGTCGAGGCGCAGGGTGCTGATAATCACGATGTCGCGATCGTAATCGTTGCCGTTCGGCGTGGAGCCTTCGGTCAGGCCGGTATTGGCGGCCTGCATTAAAATGATCTTGTCGGCGGCGACGCAGGCGCTCAGCACGCGCCACAGCTCCAGCAGCGTGCCGGGGAAGACAACCGCCAGCGCCTCGCCCTGGCCGGAGCGGAAACCCTTACGGTAGCGGGCGGTTTTGGCCGGGTCGGTAAGCAGGTGAGAGGAGCCAACCAGGCGCGACAGTTCGTTAATAAAAGCCGTGTTATCGTTTGTTCGAACAGAAGACATCTTCCACTCCTTGTGGTGGGGCAAATTTCTCGCTGTAAAGCATAGCGCGATTAACTGTTAAGCGGTCGAGTATTCACGAGAAAAATCAGAGAATAACCCTGCAACGTTCTGAGGGTTTGTGGCACACTGCGCTTTTCGCACGGTATGGCCGAGATCGTCCGGCGGTTATTGATGAGAGAGTAAAACGACATGAAATGGCTATGTTCTGTAGGTGTCGCCGTAAGCCTGGCGCTGCAACCTGCGCTGGCAGAGGATTTGTTTGGCAATCACCCGCTCACGCCTGAAGCACGGGATGCGTTTGTCACGGAATTGCTCAAGAAAATGACGGTCGATGAGAAAATCGGCCAGCTGCGTCTTATCAGCGTCGGCCCGGATAACCCGAAAGAGGCCATCCGGGCGATGATCAAAGACGGGCAGGTAGGGGCCATCTTTAATACCGTCACCCGCCAGGATATCCGCAAGATGCAGGACCAGGTGATGGATCTCAGCCGCCTGAAAATTCCTCTGTTCTTTGCCTATGACGTGGTGCACGGCCAGCGTACCGTCTTCCCGATTAGCCTCGGCTTAGCGTCTTCCTTTAACCTCGACGCGGTGAAAACCGTCGGGCGCGTGTCGGCTTATGAAGCGGCGGACGACGGCCTGAACATGACCTGGGCACCTATGGTGGACGTCTCGCGCGATCCGCGCTGGGGCCGCGGCTCGGAAGGCTTTGGTGAAGATACGTATTTAACCTCCACGATGGGCAAAACCATGGTGGAAGCGATGCAGGGCAAAAGCCCGGCGGACCGCTACTCGGTGATGACCAGCGTCAAACACTTCGCAGCCTATGGCGCAGTGGAAGGCGGTAAAGAGTACAACACCGTCGACATGAGCCCGCAGCGCCTGTTTAACGACTATATGCCGCCGTACAAGGCAGGGCTGGATGCGGGCAGCGGCGCGGTGATGGTGGCGCTGAACTCCCTGAACGGCACGCCGGCGACGTCCGATTCCTGGCTGCTGAAAGACGTGCTGCGCGACCAGTGGGGCTTTAAAGGCATCACCGTTTCTGACCACGGCGCGATTAAAGAGCTGATCAAGCACGGTACCGCCTCCGATCCGGAAGACGCGGTGCGCGTGGCGCTCAAGTCCGGCATCAACATGAGCATGAGCGATGAGTATTACAGCAAATACCTGCCGGGGCTGGTGAAGAGCGGCAAGGTAACGATGGCGGAGCTGGACGATGCCGCGCGCCACGTGCTGAACGTGAAATACGACATGGGGCTGTTTAACGATCCGTACAGCCACCTGGGCCCGAAAGAGTCTGACCCGGCAGATACCAACGCCGAAAGCCGTCTGCACCGCAAAGAAGCGCGTGACGTGGCGCGCGAAAGCCTGGTGCTGCTGAAAAACCGCCTCGACACGCTGCCGCTGAAAAAATCTGGCACCATTGCCGTGGTGGGCCCGCTGGCCGACAGCAAGCGCGACGTGATGGGCAGCTGGTCTGCCGCAGGCGTGGCTGACCAGTCGGTGACCGTGCTGACCGGTATCAAGAGTGCCGTCGGTGATAACGCCAAAGTGGTGTATGCCAAAGGGGCGAACGTCACCAACGATAAAGATATCGTCACCTTCCTCAACCAGTACGAGGAAGCGGTCAAGGTCGATCCACGCACGCCGAAGGAGATGATCGACGAGGCGGTGAATGCCGCGAAGCAGTCTGACGTCGTTGTCGCGGTCGTGGGGGAAGCGCAGGGTATGGCGCACGAAGCCTCCAGCCGGACCGATATCACCATTCCGCAGAGCCAGCGCGATCTGATCGCCGCCCTGAAAGCCACCGGCAAGCCGCTAGTGCTGGTGCTGATGAATGGTCGTCCGCTGGCGCTGGTGAAAGAAGACCAGCAGGCTGACGCCATTCTGGAAACCTGGTTCGCCGGTACCGAAGGCGGTAACGCCATCGCCGACGTGCTGTTTGGCGATTACAACCCGTCGGGCAAGCTGCCGATGTCCTTCCCGCGCTCCGTCGGGCAGATCCCGGTCTACTACAGCCACCTGAACACCGGTCGCCCGTACAACGCCGACAAGCCGAACAAGTACACGTCTCGTTACTTCGACGAAGCTAACGGCCCGCTGTATCCGTTTGGTTACGGCCTGAGCTACACCACCTTTAAGGTCTCTGACGTGAAAATGTCAGCGCCTACGATGAAGCGTGACGGCAAAGTCACCGCCAGCGTTGAGGTAACCAACACCGGCAAGCGTGAAGGGGCAACGGTGATTCAGATGTACGTTCAGGATGTCACCGCGTCGATGAGCCGTCCCGTGAAGCAGCTGCGCGGCTTTGAGAAGGTCAACCTGAAGCCTGGCGAAACCCAAACTATCAGCTTCCCGATCGACGTGGATGCGCTGAAGTTCTGGAACCAGCAGATGAAATATGACGCGGAACCGGGCAAGTTTAACGTCTTTATCGGCGTGGACTCCGCCCGCGTGAATAAAGGCGAGTTCGAACTGCTGTAACCTGTCCCTCCTTTGCCTCCCCCCGTCCTGCGGGGGAGGCGTCTTACCTTATGCTAAAAAGGCATTTTGACGGTTAATTCCGCCGTTTTAAGCTACGCTTTTCTCTCAAGCCTCTGAAAAAGGCAGCAAAATAAATGAGGATAGTAGAATGACGATTGCAAAGGGGATGTTTGGATCTGCGGTGCTGCTGGCGGCGCTAAGTCTGCCGCTACAGGCGGCGGAGCCGGTAAAAGTGGGCTCAAAGATCGATACCGAAGGGGCGCTGCTCGGCAATATTATTTTGCAGGTGCTGGACAGCCACGGCGTGAAAACCGTCAATAAAGTTCAGCTCGGCACCACGCCCGTCGTGCGCGGCGCGATCACCTCCGGCGAGCTGGATATCTACCCGGAATACACCGGCAACGGCGCGTTCTTCTTCAAACAAGAAAACGATCCGGCATGGAAAAACGCTAACGCCGGGTATGAGAAAGTCAAAAAGCTCGACGCGGAACAGAACAAACTGGTCTGGCTGACCCCAGCCCCGGCCAACAACACCTGGACTATCGCCGTGCGCAAGGACGTGGCGGAGAAAGGCAAGCTCACCTCGCTTGCGGATCTCAGCCGCTACCTGAAAGAGAAGGGCGATTTCAAGCTCGCGGCCTCTGCGGAGTTTATCGAGCGTCCCGACGCGCTGCCCGCGTTTGAAAAAGCCTACGGTTTCAAGCTCGATCAGGCGCAGCTGCTCTCTCTGGCGGGCGGGGATACTGCGGTGACCATCAAAGCGGCGGCGCAGCAAACCTCTGGCGTTAACGCGGCCATGGCCTACGGTACCGACGGTCCGGTGGCGGCGCTCGGCCTGCAAACCCTGACCGATCCTAAAGGCGTACAGCCGATTTACGCCCCGACCCCGGTCGTGCGTGAGGCGGTGCTGAAAGCCTATCCGGAGATTGCCGACTGGCTCAAACCGGTCTTCGAAAAACTGGATGAAAAAACGCTGCAACAGCTGAATGCCAGCATTGCCGTCGAGGGGCTGGATGCCAAAAAAGTGGCCGCCGACTTCCTGAAACAACAAGGGCTTGTGAAGTAACGGGAAAGGGCTGTGCCAATAAAATGTCATAACCGCGTCCTGCTGCTGCTGGCCTGCGTGGCCATCGCGGCGGTCGCGCTGCCGTTTGTCAACGTAGCCCCAAACCGTCTGATGTCGGGGGAGGGCAAAGCGCTCTGGCAGGTCTGGTCTTTCACGCCGGGGTGGCTGGCGGCGGCGCTGGCCGCGTGGGTTGCGCTATCGTTCTGGCAAGGGCGCACGGCGCAGTGGCTGACGCTGCTCCTCGCTGAAGGGCTGTTTATCATTCTGTTCTGGAGTGGCGGGCTGGCGGCGACGCACATGGCGTCGGCAGAAAGTCCGCTGGCGAGAACCACGGTGGGTAGCGGCCTCTGGCTGTGGCTGGCGCTCTGTCTGCTGGTCAGCAGCGATGCCATTCGTCGACTCATCTCCAGCGCCGTCTGGCGCTGGGTGCTCAACGCGCAGATATGGTGCATTCCCTTGTTCCTGCTGTTCAGCGGGGAACTGAACAATCTCTCGCTGTTAAAAGAGTACGCCAACCGCCAGGAGGTGTTTGACGATGCCCTGGCGCAACACCTGACGATCCTCTTCGGCACGCTCTTTCCGGCGCTGCTGCTCGGGATCCCCCTGGGCATGTGGTGTTACCGCCATCCTTCACGTCAGGGCGGTGTCTTTGCCGTGCTCAACGTGATCCAGACCATTCCTTCCGTTGCGCTGTTTGGCCTGCTGATTGCGCCGCTGGCCGGGCTGGTGAAGTCATTTCCGGTGCTGGGAACGCTCGGCATAGCCGGAACGGGGTTAACGCCCGCCCTTATCGCGCTGGTGCTGTATGCGCTGTTGCCGCTGGTGCGCGGCGTGGTCGCGGGCCTGGGTCAGGTCGCACCTGACGTGCTGGAAAGCGCCCATGCGATGGGCATGAGCGCCCGGCAGTGTTTCTGGAAAATTCAGCTCCCGCTGGCGCTGCCCCTGCTGCTGCGCAGCCTGCGGGTGGTGGCGGTACAGACCGTCGGCATGGCGGTGATTGCGGCGCTGATTGGCGCGGGCGGCTTTGGCGCCCTGGTGTTCCAGGGGCTGCTAAGTAGTGCGCTCGATCTGGTGTTATTGGGCGTGGTTCCGACGATTGCGCTGGCGGTTGTTGTCGACGCGCTGTTTGCCTTATGGCTCGCGCTGCTCAGGAGAAGAGCCAATGATTGAATTCCATGATGTCAGTAAAACGTTTGCCGGTCGCCCGGCGGCGAGCCACCTGAACCTGAACTTTGCCGAGGGGGCGTTTTCCGTGCTGATTGGCACCTCAGGCTCGGGAAAATCCACCACCCTGAAGATGATCAACCGTCTGGTGGAGCATGACAGCGGGCTGATCCGCTTTGCCGGAGAAGAGATCCGCAGCCTGCCGGTGCTGGAGCTGCGCCGTCGGATGGGCTATGCCATTCAGTCTATCGGCCTGTTTCCGCACTGGACGGTGGCGCAGAACATCGCCACCGTGCTGCAGCTGGAAAAATGGTCGCGGGGGAAAATCGCCGATCGTGTTGATGAGCTGATGTCTCTGCTGGGGTTAGAGCCCGCGCTGCGCGATCGCTATCCGCACCAGCTTTCCGGCGGGCAGCAGCAGCGCGTGGGCGTGGCGCGCGCGCTGGCGGCCAACCCGCAGGTGTTGCTGATGGACGAACCCTTTGGCGCGCTGGATCCGGTTACGCGCGGGGCGCTGCAGGCGGAGATGACCCGCATTCACCGCATTCTCGGACGCACGATCGTACTTGTGACGCACGATATTGATGAAGCCCTGCGCCTGGCTGACCATCTGGTGCTGATGGATCATGGCGAAGTGGTGCAGCAGGGCTCGCCGCTTGAGCTATTAACCTGGCCGAAGAACGACTTTGTGCGCGAGTTTTTTGGCCGCAGCGAACTGGGCGTCAGGCTGCTCTCCCTGCGAACGGTCAGCGACTATATGCGTCGGGATGCGGTGTCGGTGAGCGGCGAACCGCTGCAGGCGCAGATGAGCCTGCGGGATGCGCTCTCCGCGTTTGTCGCGCGCCAGTGCGAGGTATTGCCCGTTTCGGATGCCCGGGGCGCGCCGTGCGGAACCTTACATTTTCGCGATCTGCTGGCCGGGGAGGTGACGCGTGAAGGCACTGCGTGATCCGCTCCTCTGGCTGGTAGCGCTCTTTGTCGCTTTACTGTTTCTGATGCCCCACAGCGCGGCGTTGTTTAACAGCCTCTTTCCCGGACTGCCGCGGCCGGTCTATCAGCAGGAGAGCTTCATTAATCTCGCCCTGGCGCATCTCTGGCTGGTGGCGCTCTCAAGCGCCATCGCGGTTGTGCTGGGCGTGGGGGCGGGCATCGCGGTCACGCGGCCTGCGGGCCGGGAGTTTCGTCCGCTGGTGGAGACGATTGCGGCCATCGGGCAGACGTTTCCGCCCGTGGCGGTGCTGGCGATAGCGGTTCCGGTGATGGGCTTTGGCCAACAGCCTGCCATCATTGCGCTGATATTATACGGCGTATTGCCGGTTCTGCAGGGCACGCTGGCGGGCATCGCGGCGGTACCTGCGTCCGTGCTGAGCGTGGCGGAAGGGGTGGGGATGAGTCGCGGCCAGCGGCTGCGTAAGGTTGAACTGCCGCTTGCGGCACCGGTTATCATTGCCGGGATCCGCACGTCGGTCATCATTAACATCGGGACGGCGACCATTGCATCGACGGTCGGTGCTAATACGCTGGGAACGCCGATCATTATCGGCTTAAGTGGGTTTAATACGGCTTATATTGTGCAGGGAGCGGTGCTGGTCGCGCTGGCGGCAATCGTCGTCGATCGCGCTTTTGAGCGGCTCGCGCTCTACCTCAGCCGACACCGCCGCGAACAATAAACGAGTATCCTGCCAGCATCACGCCGCCGATACCGCTTACGGCCATCAGGACAAAAAGGGTAATAATGGCCAGTTTGGTTGCCTTCATCATGTGCTCCTGTTGTTAACGGAACAATTATACGGTGAAGCGCAGCTGTTAATGAACCATTAAATGCCGTTATGGCTCATCCGGGCCAAGGGAATAAACCGGGTAACCATTCTCACGCCATTCCGTCAGCAGCTGTTGCTGCGTGGCGGACGGTACTTCACCACACCAGACCAGCAGGGTCTGGCCCTCAAAAAACTCAGGCTTAAGCTGCGCCAGCGAATGCGCCAGAACATCCACGCGCCAGCCCTTCTGGGTGGCAATCCACGCTTCCAGCCACAGGCGGGTGGTATCGTGCACGTTCCAGCCGACCACCAGCGCATCTTTTCCGGCTTTGTTCTTTGCCGAGGCAAGGCAGACGGCGATGTAGTTGATCAGCACCCCGTCGAGCATGCTGAGCAGCGCCTGCAGGGTGGACTGCTGGCACTGCAGGCGTCGACGGAGCGGAATGAAAAGATGGTTGATCAGCGTCTGTGCCGGGTAATCGCGGCCTTGCTCTTTTATCCATGCGCGCAGGCGCTGAAGGTTGCCCGCCTGCAGGAGTCGCAGCAGGGTTTCCTGCTGTTCGCGCCAGAGGTGCTGCGTGTCCGGGTCGTCGTGGCTCAGCAGGGACTTCACCTTGCCGACCTGCACCCCGTTGTCGATCCAGCTTTTAATTTCGCGAATGCGGTCGATATCGGCTTCATTGAAAAGGCGATGCCCACCGTCGGTCCTCTGCGGTTTGAGTAATCCATACCGTCGCTGCCACGCCCGTAGGGTAACGGGATTGATATCACAAAGGAGTGCCACTTCACCTATTGTGTAAAGCGCCATATTCGCCCCCTGGCTTACGCGTCCCCAGCTTAACTGTAGACTCACTTTGGCGAACCAAGAAAGATTGATTGATTTTTGAACAAACAATGCGAAGCATGCGCGATATTCAGAAAAAGGTGTGATAACGGACACGATTTTGCGCTTTTTTGGGATGCTTCAAAGAAAGTAAACCCGCATCAGTGTATGTTACGCGTTTTTAGCGTGTGCGGTTTTGAGTATGTACGAGTTTAATCTGGTGCTGCTGTTGCTTCAGCAGATGTGCGTGTTTCTTGTCATTGCCTGGCTGATGAGCAAAACGCGCCTGTTTATCCCGCTGATGCAGGTCACCGTACGTCTGCCGCATAAGCTGCTCTGCTACGTCACCTTCTCTATTTTCTGCATCATGGGGACTTATTTTGGTCTCCATATCGAAGACTCTATTGCCAATACGCGCGCGATCGGCGCGGTGATGGGCGGGCTGCTGGGCGGTCCCGTCGTCGGTGGCCTTGTCGGTTTAACCGGGGGGCTGCATCGCTATTCCATGGGCGGGATGACGGCGCTCAGCTGCATGATCTCCACGATCGTGGAAGGTCTGCTCGGCGGGCTGGTGCATAGTTACATGATCAAACGCGGCCGCCCGGATAAAGTCTTCAGCCCGCTCACCGCCGGTGCCATTACCTTTGTAGCCGAAATGGCGCAGATGGCGATCATTCTGCTCATTGCCCGTCCGTTTGAGGATGCGCTGCACCTGGTCAGCAGCATTGCCGCTCCGATGATGGTGACCAACACCGTGGGCGCGGCGCTGTTTATGCGCATTCTGCTCGACAAGCGCGCCATGTTTGAGAAGTACACCTCGGCGTTTTCCGCCACGGCGCTGAAGGTCGCCGCCTCGACCGAAGGTATCCTGCGCCAGGGCTTTAACGAAGAGAACAGCATGAAGGTCGCCCAGGTGCTCTACAAGGAGCTGGATATCGGCGCGGTGGCTATCACCGACCGCGAGCGACTGCTGGCCTTTACCGGCACCGGGGACGATCACCATCTGCCGGGTAAACCCATCTCCTCAGCCTACACGCTGCGCGCCATTGAAACCGGTGAGGTGGTGTACGCCGACGGTAACGAGGTGCCTTATCGCTGTTCGCTGCATCCGCAGTGCAAGCTGGGCTCCACGCTGGTGATTCCGCTGCGCGGCGAGAATCAGCGGGTGATGGGCACCATCAAGCTGTATGAGGCGAAAAACCGTCTGTTCAGCTCGATCAACCGCACGCTGGGGGAGGGGATCGCCCAGCTGCTGTCCGCGCAAATCCTCGCCGGACAGTATGAGCGGCAGAAAGCGCTGCTGACGCAGTCCGAAATTAAGCTGCTGCATGCCCAGGTCAATCCGCATTTCCTGTTCAACGCCCTCAACACGCTCAAAGCGGTGATCCGCCGCGACAGCGATCAGGCCGCGCAGCTGGTGCAGTTTCTGTCGACCTTCTTTCGCAAAAACCTGAAGCGACCGTCTGAGATCGTCACCCTCGCCGATGAGATTGAGCACGTGAATGCCTATCTTCAGATTGAGCAGGCGCGTTTCCAGTCGCGCCTGCAGGTGTCGCTCTCCGTGCCGGATGAGCTGGCGTATCAGCATCTTCCGGCCTTTACCCTGCAGCCGATTGTGGAAAACGCCATTAAGCACGGCACGTCGCAGCTACTGGGAACGGGGGAGATAACCATTGCCGCCAGCCGTTTTAACCACCATCTGGTGCTGGATATTGAAGACAATGCCGGGCTTTACCAGCCTTCCGCCTCTGGCGGTCTGGGGATGAGCCTGGTGGATAAACGCCTGCGCGCCCATTTTGGCGACGACTGTGGCATTACCGTCGCCTGTGAGCCAGACCGATTTACCCGTATTACCGTAAGACTGCCGCTGGAGGAAAACGCATGTTAAGAGTGCTGATTGTGGATGACGAGCCGCTGGCACGGGAAAACCTGCGCGTTCTGCTGCAGGAGCAGCCGGATATTGAGATTGTGGGGGAGTGCGCGAACGCCATTGAGGCCATCGGCGCGGTGCACAAACTGCGCCCGGACGTGCTGTTCCTCGATATTCAGATGCCCCGCATCAGCGGGCTGGAGATGGTCGGCATGCTCGACCCGGAACATCGTCCCTACATCGTGTTTCTGACGGCGTTTGATGAATATGCCGTTAAGGCCTTTGAGGAGCACGCGTTTGACTATCTGCTCAAGCCGATTGAAGAGAAGCGGCTGGAAAAAACGCTCACCCGTTTACGCCAGGAGCGCACCGTACAGGACGTCACGCTTCTGCCGGAAAACCAGCAGCCGCTGAAGTTCATCCCCTGCACCGGGCACAGCCGGATCTATCTTCTTCAGATGGATGATGTGGCCTTTGTCAGCAGCCGCCTGAGCGGAGTGTTTGTCACCAGCGCGGAAGGGAACGAAGGGTTTACCGAGCTGACCCTGCGCACGCTGGAGAGCCGCACGCCGCTGATTCGCTGCCACCGCCAGTATCTGGTGAACATGGCGCACCTGAAGGAGATCCGCCTGGAAGATAACGGCCAGGCCGAGCTGGTGCTGCGTGCCGGACAAACGGTACCCGTCAGCCGTCGCTACCTGAAGAGTTTGAAAGAGGCGATTGGGCTGTAAAGCTGGTACACTGCGCGCCATTGCATCATCGACATTCGAAGGCTCTATGCTAAGTAACGATATTCTTCGTAGCCTGCGCTACACCCTGAAAGCGAACAATAACGACATGGTGCGCATTCTTGCGCTGTCCGACATGGAATCCACGTCTGCGAGTTTTGACACGTGGATGACCAAAGAAGACGAAGAGGGATTTGTCCGCTGTCCTGACATCATTCTGTCGGGTTTCCTGAACGGCCTGATTTACGATAAGCGTGGCAAAGATCCGGCCGCGCCAGAGCTGGCGCTGGAGCGTCGGGTGAACAACAACACGGTGCTGAAAAAGCTGCGCATCGCCTTCTCGCTGAAAACGGACGATATCGTGGCGATCATGACTGAGCAAAAATTCCGCGTATCCGTGCCGGAAGTGACCGCCATGATGCGCGCGCCGGATCATAAAAACTACCGCGAGTGCGGCGACCAGTTTCTGCGTAATTTCCTGCGTGGGTTAACTCACCGGGTGCATCACCCGAAGGCGTGATTGCAGAATGGGTGCGGCCTGATGCCCTCACCCCGACCCTCTCCCACAGGGAGAGGGAGAAAACAAAATGCCATAAAAAAAGCCGGAGATAATCTCCGGTTTTTTTGTTATTTCACCTGCTGACCCGGCTTCGCGCCTTCGTCTGGGCTTAACAGGAAGATATCTTTCCCGCCAGGGCCTGCGGCCATCACCATCCCCTCAGAGATGCCGAAGCGCATTTTGCGCGGCGCCAGGTTCGCCACCATCACGGTCTGACGACCGATCAGCACCTGCGGGTCCGGATAGGCAGAACGGATGCCGGAGAAGACGTTGCGCTTCTCGCCGCCGAGATCCAGCGTCAGGCGCAGCAGCTTGTCAGAGCCGTCCACGAATTCCGCGTTCTCGATCAGCGCCACGCGCAGGTCGACTTTGGCGAAATCATCGAAGGTAATGGTTTCCTGAATCGGATCGTCCGCCAGCGGGCCGGTAACCGGTGCCGCAGCCGCCTTCACCTCTTCTTTAGACGCTTCTACCAGGGCTTCAACCTGCTTCATCTCGATGCGGTTGTACAGCGCCTTGAAGGTGTTGACCTTGTGGCCGAGCAGCGGCTGCTGGATTGCATCCCAGGTCAGTTCGGTGTTCAGGAACGCTTCAGCACGGGCTGCCAGCTGCGGCAGAACCGGCTTCAGCCAGGTCATCAGCACTCGGAACATGTTCAGACCCATGGTGCAGATCGCCTGCAGGTCAGCGTCGCGGCCTTCCTGTTTCGCGACCACCCACGGGGCCTGCTCGTCCACATATCGGTTGGCAACATCGGCCAGCGCCATGATTTCACGAATCGCTTTACCGAATTCACGGCTTTCCCAGGCTTCACCAACCGCAGCGGCGGCATCGGTGAAGGTTTTATACAGCTCAGGATCGGCCAGTTCAGCAGAAAGCACGCCGTCAAAACGCTTCGCGATAAAGCCCGCGTTACGGGACGCCAGGTTGACGACCTTGTTGACGATGTCCGCGTTCACGCGCTGCACGAAATCTTCCAGGTTCAGGTCGATATCGTCGATGCGGGAAGAGAGCTTCGCGGTGTAGTAGTAGCGCAGGCTGTCCGCGTCGAAGTGGTTCAGCCAGGTGCTGGCCTTGATGAACGTCCCGCGGGACTTGGACATCTTCGCGCCGTTCACCGTTACGTAGCCGTGTACGAACAGGTTGGTTGGCTTGCGGAAGTTGCTGCCTTCCAGCATCGCCGGCCAGAACAGGCTGTGGAAGTAAACGATGTCTTTACCGATGAAGTGGTACAGCTCGGCAGTGGAATCTTTCTTCCAGTATTCGTCGAAGCTGACGGTATCGCCACGCTTGTCGCACAGGTTCTTGAAGGAGCCCATGTAGCCGATTGGCGCGTCCAGCCAGACGTAGAAGTATTTGCCCGGCGCGTTCGGGATTTCAAAGCCGAAGTACGGCGCATCGCGGGAGATATCCCACTGCTGCAGGCCGGATTCGAACCACTCCTGCATTTTATTCGCCACCTGCTCCTGCAGCGCGCCGCTGCGGGTCCACGCCTGCAGCATTTCGCTGAAGGACGGCAGGTCGAAGAAGAAGTGCTCGGAGTCACGCATCACCGGCGTGGCGCCGGATACCACGGATTTCGGCTCGATAAGCTCGGTCGGGCTGTAGGTCGCGCCGCACACTTCGCAGTTATCGCCGTACTGGTCCGGGGATTTACATTTCGGACAGGTGCCTTTGACGAAACGGTCCGGCAGGAACATGCCTTTTTCCGGATCGTACAGCTGAGAGATGGTGCGGTTTTTAATAAAACCGTTCTCTTTCAGACGGGTGTAGATCAGCTCCGACAGCTCGCGGTTTTCGTCGCTGTGCGTGGAGTGATAGTTGTCATAGCTGATGTCAAAGCCAGCAAAATCAGTCTGATGCTCCTGACTCATTTCGGCAATCATCTGCTCCGGGGAAATCCCCAGCTGCTGCGCTTTCAGCATGATCGGCGTGCCGTGGGCATCGTCCGCACAGATGAAGTTAACCTCGTGGCCGCGCATTCGCTGGTAACGGACCCAGACATCAGCCTGGATATGCTCCAGCATGTGGCCGAGGTGGATTGAGCCGTTGGCGTACGGCAGTGCGCACGTTACCAGAATTTTCTTCGCGACTTGAGTCATAGTAGGCATTACTTCTTTTAACTGTGAAAAGGGTTTTTGATATTACCAAAAGGGGCATTATTAAGTAAGCACAAACCACGGCCTTTCAGGTAAACTTGTTCATCTAAGGTCTTATTCACAAGAACAAAGGAGTCGGGATGAGTTCTCAATCCCAGGCCAAATCACCGGAAGCCTTACGAGCAATGGTCGCCGGGACGCTGGCTAACTTTCAGCATCCAACCCTGAAGCACAATCTCACTACGCTGAAAGCGTTACACCACGTCGCCTGGCTGGACGACACGCTGCACATTGAGCTGCAGATGCCGTTCGTCTGGACCAGCGCCTTTGACGCGCTGAAAGAGCAGACCAGCTCTGAGCTGCTGCGCATGACCGGCGCGAAGGCGATCGACTGGAAGCTGAGCCACAGCATCGCCACGCTGAAGCGCGTGAAAAACCAGCCCGGCGTGAACGGCGTGAAAAACATCATTGCCGTCAGCTCGGGCAAAGGCGGGGTGGGGAAATCCTCTACCGCCGTTAACCTGGCGCTCGCGCTGGCAGCGGAAGGGGCAAAGGTCGGTATTCTGGATGCCGACATCTACGGTCCGTCTATTCCGAACATGCTGGGCGCGGAAAACCAGCGCCCAACCTCGCCGGACGGCACCCACATGGCGCCAATCATGGCGCACGGTCTGGCGACCAACTCCATCGGTTACCTGGTGACTGACGATAACGCCATGGTCTGGCGCGGCCCGATGGCCAGCAAGGCGCTGCTGCAGATGCTGCAGGAGACGATGTGGCCGGATCTGGATTATCTGGTGCTGGACATGCCGCCGGGTACCGGTGACATCCAGCTGACGCTGGCGCAGAACATTCCGGTGACGGGAGCCGTTGTGGTGACCACGCCGCAGGATATCGCGCTGATCGACGCCAAAAAAGGCATCGTGATGTTCGAGAAAGTGGAAGTGCCGGTGCTCGGTATCGTTGAGAACATGAGCATGCATATCTGCAGCAACTGCGGTCACCACGAACCTATCTTCGGCACGGGTGGCGCAGAAAAACTGGCCGCGAAGTATCACACCCAGCTGCTGGGACAGATGCCGCTGCACATTACCCTGCGCGAAGATCTGGATAGCGGCAAGCCGACGGTGGTCAGCCGTCCGGACAGCGAATTTGCAGAAATGTATCGCCAGCTGGCGGGACGCGTTGCGGCGCAGCTCTACTGGCAGGGCGAAGTCATCCCAGGGGAAATCGCGTTCCGCGCGGTGTAATTCCTCTTCGCTTAGTGCCGGGTGGCGGCTTCGCCTTACCCGGCCTACGAAATACGGTTTTGTAGGTCAGGTAAGCGAAGCGCCACCTGACTTTACCCAAGCCGATAATGCATCAGATAGTATTCTCCCTCCGGAGAATCCCCCGTCGCCTCAATGTGCCAGCCGTGCCGCTGGTAAAACGCAATAGCCCGCGCATTCTTCACCAGACACTTAAGCGAACCCGTACTGGTAAACGTCTTCTGAACCTGCTCCAGGAG
Source organism: Enterobacter sp. C6 (assembly GCF_008122455.1). NCBI lineage: Bacteria > Pseudomonadati > Pseudomonadota > Gammaproteobacteria > Enterobacterales > Enterobacteriaceae > Enterobacter > Enterobacter sp. C6. The sequence goes on along the minus strand of NZ_QPFW01000233.1, from coordinate 36,536 downwards.
CAACTTCCCGACCCCGAGACTTTGATACTGCGGGTCAACAAACAGGTTGTGCAGGAAATTATCGTTCGTCCAGACGGAGGCAAAACCCAGGCGATGACCGTTCTGCGTGGCAACCCAAATCACTTCGTCACGGGTTGCCGCGTCAAAGTCTTCCAGCTGCCAGTCTGCACTCTCCAGCCATGGCCAGGCTTCACGCCGGGCGTGGAGGAAGATCGTGCGCAGGAAAGGGCGATCGCTTTCCTGCCAGGGGCGGATCAGGATGGTATTAGCGGTGATAGAAAATATCTCCGTTATAGGCTTTGTAGATTTTGCCATCCGCATCGCCAATCAGCACGTAGTTCTCGCCCATGTAGGTCCAGTGGGTTCCGGCATCCGGAGCCGGCAGGTTACGCAGCTGGTACTGTTTGATGGTGTACTCCGGCGTTTGATACTGAGCCGGCGCCGTGTCTCCAATCTTGAATTTCGTGAAGTCAGCGATGAACTCTTGTTCTTCATAGGCCTTGATGCCGGATGCCGCTTGTGGTGCTGCATTCGCCGCGCTTGCCAGAGACATCACGACCCCGAGAAGCAGCCATTTACACTTAGCCATTTTTTCTCCAGTTGAACGGTTTTTAAGTTTGATTTTGCCTGCCAACAATACGGCAACCTGCCTATTTTAAGTATCAGACTATGGCTTGTTCGAAAAAAAATGTAACAAAAATGAACCTACCTGATAATCGTTTTCCTTTTGGTATACCTCATCGATGACGCGATCTTTACCAGCTTACAGACCCGACACTTCTTTACAGCGTGATGGCGTATTGCCCGTTAAGATGACCTTCGTTAAAACATGAGGTCACAATGGATAACCGTAAAATCAGTCGACTGCGCCGCTGGGCGCGGGAAGGGATCATACTCGTTCTGCTGACGCTGGCCGTAGTATGGGGTGTTGATCAGTACCGAAAACCGACGCTCCCCGCCAGTTTTAGTGCAACGCCGATGCAGAGCATCGACGGCAACATCCACGATATTGCGGCGCTCAGCCAGGATCGTCCGCTGCTGATCTACGTCTGGGCGACCTGGTGCAGCATTTGCCGCTACACGACGCCTGCGGTTAATCAACTGGCAGAAGAGGGCGGGAACGTGGTGAGTATCGCCATGCGTTCTGGTGACAACGCAAAGCTTGAGCGCTGGGTTGATAAGAAACAGCTAAAAATGCCGGTGATTAACGATGCAAACGGTGCTTTGTCGCAGCAGTGGCAGGTGAGCGTCACGCCAACGCTGGTGGTTGTGTCGAAGGGGAACGTGGTCAGTACCACGACGGGCTGGACGAGCTACTGGGGATTAAAATTAAGGATGTGGTGGGCAGGTGTATAAAAATAACCCCTCTCCCGGCGGAAGAGGGGTGTTGTATTACTTAGCCAGAACTTCCTGCGCGGTGCGCTCAACCAGAGACAGCAGGATTTTAATATCTTCCAGCGTCACGGTTGGGTTCAGCAGCGTCAGCTTCAGGCAGGTGACGCCGTTATGCTCGGTCACACCGACGTTCGCACGGCCGGATTCCAGCAGCGCGTCACCAATTTTCTGGTTCAGCAGGGCGATACCCGCTTCATCCGTCTGCACCTGTCCGCGGAAGCGGAACAGAACGCTTGCCAGCTGCGGCTGCATAACCAGCTCCAGCGCAGGCTGCGCTTTCACATAGGCCGCAACCTGCTGTGCCAGGGTCACGCCGTGATCGATGATCGCCGCGTATTGCTCCTGACCCAGCGCTTCCAGGCTCATCCACAGCTTCAGCGCGTCAAAACGACGGGTGGTCTGCAGAGATTTGGAAACCAGGTTAGGCACGCCGGCCTCTTCGTCGAACTCAGAGTTCAGGTAAGCCGCCTGGTAGCGCATCAGCTCATAGTGACGTGCTTCTTTCAGCAGGAACGCGCCGCAGCTGATGGTCTGGAAGAACTGCTTGTGGAAGTCCAGGGTGACGGAATCCACCAGCTCGATGCCGTCCAGGTAGTGACGATACTGCTCAGACATCAGCAGCGCGCCGCCCCAGGCCGCATCAACGTGTACCCAGATGTTCTGCTTCGCCGCCAGCTCAGCAATCGCACGCAGCGGGTCGATAGCACCGGCATCGGTGGTACCTGCCGTCGCGACGATGGCCAGAATCTGCTCGCCGTTCGCATTGCACTGTTCGATTTTCGCCGCCAGATCGGTCAGATCCATGCGGGAGAATTCGTCCGTTTTCACCTGCACCACGGACTGGTAGCCCAGGCCCATCAGCGCCATGTTTTTCTGCACGGAGAAGTGCGCGTTTTCGGAGCACAGCACGCGAATTTTGCGCAGATCGCCAACCAGACCGTCCTGCTGAACGGAATGACCCTGACGCGCGAAGAACGCATCGCGAGCCAGCATCAGACCCATCAGGTTGCTCTGAGTCCCGCCGCTGGTGAAAACACCTGCGTCGCCGGCCTGATAACCCACGCGGGTACGCAGCCACTCGATCAGTTTGATCTCAATGATGGTTGCGGACGGGCTTTGATCCCAGGAGTCCATACTCTGGTTAGTGGCGTTGATCAGCACTTCCGCCGCCTGGCTTACGACCAGGCTTGGGCAGTGCAGGTGCGCCACACACTGCGGGTGATGAACGGACAGGCTGTCTTTCAGGAAGAACTCGACGGCGCGTTCAATCGCCGCTTCGTTGCCCAGCCCTTTCGGGTTGAAATCCAGCTTAATACGGTCGCGCAGTTCCGCGACCGTTTTGCCCTGGTACATCTCAGGCTGTTTCAGCCACTGCATCACAGCCTGAGTGCTTTGTTCAATCGCCTGCTGGTAAGCTTCAATGCTCTGCGCAGAGGAGAACAAAATTGGGTTTGAATCAGACATCGTAATCAACAACTCCGGTTACGCCGGGCGAACGCCCGCAGCAAGCAGTGCCTGCTCAAATTTATCCAGGAAGATTTTCAGCTCTTCGTCGCTGATCAGCAGAGACGGCAGCAGACGCAGAACGATACCGTTACGGCCACCGCGCTCCAGAATCAGACCGGCTTCGAAGCACTTCTTCTGAATCAGTGCAGACAGCTCGCCGTCGCCAGGGAAGCAGCCCATGTGGTCAGCCGCTTCGTGTGGCTTAACGATCTCAATACCGATCATCATGCCCAGACCGCGAACGTGACCAATCACCGGGTAGCGCTTCGCCATTTCTTTCAGTTGGCCTTTCAGCCATTCGCCCTGTGCAGCCACTTTGCCTGCGATGTTCTGGTCTTTCAGGATTTTCAGCGTCGTCAGACCGGTTGCCATCGCCAGCTGGTTGCCGCGGAAGGTACCGGTGTGGTGACCTGGCGCCCATGCATCGAACTGCTTTTTGATACCGAGCACGGCCAGCGGCAGACCGCCACCGACGGCTTTAGACATCACGATGATGTCTGGCTCAATGCCAGCGTGTTCGAAGGCGAAGAATTTACCGGTACGGGCAAAGCCAGCCTGAACTTCGTCGAGGATCAGCAGAATGCCGTGTTCCTGAGTCACTTTACGGATGCGCTGCAGCCACTCAGCCGGAGCCGGGTTCACGCCGCCTTCGCCCTGAACCGCTTCCAGGATCACCGCAGCAGGCTTACGCACGCCGCTTTCAACGTCGTTGATCAGGTTATCGAAGTAGTACGTCAGCGCTTTCACGCCCGCTTCACCACCGATACCCAGCGGGCAACGGTATTCGTGCGGGTAAGGCATGAACTGGACTTCTGGCATCATACCGTCAACCGCTTCTTTCGGAGACAGGTTGCCGGTCACGGACAGCGCGCCGTGGGTCATACCGTGGTAACCACCAGAGAAGCTGATGATACCGCTACGACCGGTCACTTTTTTCGCCAGCTTCAGCGCCGCTTCAACGGCGTCAGCACCGGATGGACCGGTGAACTGCAGGCAGTACTCTTTGCCCTGACCAGGCAGCAGAGACAGCAGGTATTCAGAAAACGCGTCTTTCAGAGGCGTCGTCAGATCCAGAGTATGTAACGGCAAGCCGCTGGTAATGACATTTTGGATGCTTTTCAGCACATCAGGATGGTTATGGCCAAGCGCAAGGGTCCCTGCGCCTGCTAAACAGTCAAGGTATTCTTTATTATCTGCATCGGTGATCCACACGCCTTCTGCTTTAGTGATGGCTAAAGGCAGTTTGCGCGGATAACTCCTGACGTTAGATTCAAACTCGGCCTGACGGGCCAGATAGGTTTCGTTGCTTTTGTGGGCATCTACGGTGTCAATACGGACTTTATCCGTCATCATATCACTCCTACAACCGCCGCTTCGTTATGAGCCACGATTGAATAAAAAGTTAAAAAACAGATGGGGGCCTGAAAAAAACGCCGCCAATATAGAGCCTTTTGCCACGGGGCTCAATGGTTAATTTGTTTACTGTTTTGTGACACGGGGCTGTGGGGAGAAAATATCCCCATTTTTAAAATGAAAATTGCATTTTATGCCAAATAAAAACAGCCTGTTACAGGCTGTTTGTCCGGCGTGTACAGTCGCAGAAAAGAGTGTGACAAAACGTGCCATCGAATGGCAAAAAGGAGGCTGGCTGTCTCTATTCCTGCGTCATGTGCAAAAAGCGGTGCTCATGATGCATGCACAACGGAATCACGCATCAAAAAAGGACTTTCAACGCGCATGGTGTTCTGATGCTCTTCACCGTTAATAATATGCATGGCGCTCAGGCGACCAATTTCATAGTGTGGCAGTTGAACCGTCGTGAGAGGAGGCAGGAACAGCTCCCCAATACCCACCATATTGTCATAGCCGATTACCGCGACATCTTCCGGTATGCGAAGCCCTTGCGCCAGCAGCGTCTGATAGACCATAAACGCGATACGGTCGTTGCCGCAGATAACGGAGTCGAACCGGGGAATGCCATTCTGCATGTGCGCCAGCAATACTGACGGAATGTCACGATAGTGCTCATCGCCGAGCGCCATATAGCTGTGCGCCAGGCTGTGCGGGTCGAGTCCCGCTTCACGGCATGCACGTTCCAGCCCCTGACGACGTCGGGTTGTGGCCAGATGCCCCTCAGGCAAATGCAGGCAGAGAGGGCGTCGATAACCCTCCGCGAGTAACGCCCGTACGGCGGTATACTGCCCCTGTTCATCATCGGGAATATAGCTGGCGACCTTTTCGCCGTCACTTTCGCAGTTGGCCAGCACGCAGGGAAGGGTGAGGAGTTTGGCCGGGAGAGGAACCTGACGTAACCCCATGGTGGTGTAGATAATTCCGTCAGGCCGATGAGAAAGGAGAAGGTCGACAATGGCGTCCGGGTTGTCATCGGTAAACATATTCATCACGAAGCTGTTCCAGCCGTGCATTCTGGCCGTCTCTTCAATCGACAGCGTGATCTCCACCGAGAAAGGCGTCGTCACCGTATCGAGCGCCAGTACGCCTATGGTTTTAGGCGAGGCATGCGCGCCGCGAATTTTCTTGGCGGAAAGATCGGGCACGTAGCTGGTTTGCTCGATAGCCAGCTGAACGCGCGCCAGCGTTTCCGGCTTAAGGCGCTCCGGGCTGTTCAGCGCACGGGAGACCGTCATCAGCGATACGTTAGCCAGCTTTGCGACGTCCTTCAGGGAAGCCATTTTCTTACTCCGTTAATGCTCTGTGTGAAAGGGTATACAACTAAGTCGCTGATGTAAAAGGAAGGCTGATGCACATGCCAGGTCAGGCTTACCTCCGTGATGAATATTTGATCGCGATCTCATTCTCTTGATGTTAACGTTAACTTTCGTGATTAACATCTTAAATCTTCACCAAACAGCATGAGAAAAAATCAATGTTAACGTTACCATTGCGTCATTACTCCAACATGAGAATGTCATGATGAAAACGCATCGCTCTCACAGCTACCCTTTACTGAGCGCATTACTGTTTTTCTTTTTTGTCACCTGGTCATCTTCCGGCTCGCTACTCTCCATCTGGCTTCATCAGGAAGTGGGCTTAAAAGCGGGGGATACCGGCATTATCTATGCCGTGCTTTCCGTCTCCGCGCTTTTTGCTCAAATCTGTTATGGATTGATTCAGGACAAACTCGGTCTGCGCAAAAACCTGCTCTGGTTTCTGACCAGCCTGCTCATTCTTTCCGGTCCGGCCTTCCTGCTGTTTGGTTATCTGCTGCAAATTAACGTATTACTCGGCAGTATTTTCGGCGGGGTTTATATCGGGCTGACGTTTAACGGCGGAATAGGGGTTCTGGAGTCCTATACCGAGCGCGTGGCCCGCCAGAGCCAGTTCGAGTTCGGCAAGGCGAGGATGTGGGGATCGCTGGGCTGGGCGGCGGCAACCTTTTTTGCAGGACTCCTGTTTAACATTAATCCGAAGCTGAACTTCGCGGTGGCGAGCTGCGCCGGGCTGGTGTTTTTTGTGTTGCTGGCGCGCCTCAGGGTCTCTTCCGCACCGCACGCCATGCAGGAAGCGGTGTCCGGCGGTAAGGTCACGCTGGAGGATGCATTGCGCCTGCTGACGCTGCCGCGCTTCGGGGCGCTGGTGTTTTTCGTTATCGGCACCTGTATTTATGGCGTTTATGACCAGCAGTTCCCTGTCTATTTCTCGTCCCAGTTCCCGACGTTACAGGAAGGGAACGCCATGTACGGCTATCTCAACTCCTTCCAGGTTTTCCTGGAGGCGGCGGGCATGTTTTGCGCCCCGTGGCTGGTGAATCGCCTCGGGGCGAAAAACGGCCTGATTTTCGCGGGAATGATGATGGCGATGCGTATGGTGTCATCGGGTCTGGTTGAGGGGCCGGTATTAATCTCCATTACCAAGCTATTGCACGCGGTTGAACTGCCCGTTTTGCTGGTCTCCATCTTTAAATACAACAGTCTGCATTTTGATAAGCGGCTCTCTTCCACCCTCTATCTGGTGGGCTTTGCCTGTACAAGCTCGGTGATTGCCTCGGTGCTGTCGCCGCTGGCCGGCTACAGCTATGAGAAATACGGCTTTGCCCAGTCCTATCTCATCATGGGGTTGTTAGTTTTCAGCACCACGTTTATCTCCATCTTCCTGTTGCGCTCGGGTAAGTCCTCTTCTGACCCGCTCATGCCGCAACCATCCACTATCTGATCAAAGAGTAGAGAAATGACGTATTCCATTACGAAAGCAGAACAGGAACTACTGTCCAGACGCGAAGGGCTTAACCTGCGCTGGTATCCGCGTTACCACCTCGCCGCGCGTGCCGGCTGGATGAACGACCCGAATGGCCTGGTCTGGTTTGACGGCTGGTATCACGCCTTTTATCAGCATCATCCGTATTCGACCCAGTGGGGGCCGATGCACTGGGGCCATGCGCGCAGCAAAGATTTAGTTCACTGGGAACACCTCCCGGTTGCGCTGGCACCGGAAGGACCAGACGACAAGGACGGCTGTTTTTCTGGCTCAGCGGTGGTGGATGGTGACACGCTGGCGCTGATCTACACCGGCCACAAATTCCACGGCGATCCCGGCGATGAGGCTAATCTCTACCAGGTTCAGTGCCTGGCAACCAGCCGTGACGGCATCCACTTTGTGCGGCACGGGACCGTCATTGACACACCGCCTGGACTGCATCACTTCCGCGATCCGAAAGTATGGCGTGAAGGGGAGTGGTGGTACATGGTCGTTGGCGCGCGAGAGGGTGATATGGGCCAGGTGCGTGCGTACCGTTCTGCCGATCTGCGAGAGTGGCAGGACAGGGGCGTGCTCGCGGTGGCTGAAAAAGAGATGGGCTACATGTGGGAATGTCCGGACTTTTTCACCCTTAATGGTAAACGCGTGCTGATGTTCTCTCCTCAGGGGCTGGCGGCGGACGGATTCAAAAACCGTAATCTTTTCCAGAGCGGGTATCTGGTAGGTGAATGGCAGCCCGGCCAGCCCTTTGTGCGTGAAGGTGAATTTGTAGAGATGGATTACGGGCATGATTTCTATGCGCCGCAAAGTTTCCTGACGCCCGACGGCCGCCGCATTGTTATCGGCTGGCTGGACATGTGGGAATCACCTCTGCCGGAACAGGAGGATGGCTGGGCAGGCATGCTCTCCTTACCTCGCGAGCTGACGCTGAGTGCGGATAATCATCTGCAAATGCATCCAGCCAGAGAAGTTGAAACCCTGCGCGGGGCGTGGTTCCCCTGGCCGATAACTACGCTTAATAACCAGCAGATGACGCTGGTGGAACACTGCGATGCGATGGAGGTCACTCTGCAATGGGATTGCGCGAACAGCAGCGCGGAGCAATACGGCATTCGTCTCGGCGACGGGCTACGCATCTATGTTGATGTCCAGATGCAGCGCCTGGTGCTGGAGCGTCACTATCCGCAGTATGGCTTGTGCGGTACCCGAAGCGTCGCGCTTAACCTGAACGACATGCTGAACCTGCGCCTTTTCTTTGATTGCTCTTCCGTTGAAGTGTTTGTTAACGAGGGTGAGGCGTGCCTCAGCAGCCGTATTTATCCTGATGCAGACGGCCGCGAGCTGGCGTTGTTTGCCTGGGCGGGGAGAGCGTCGCTTATCCATGGCGGGGCCTGGCAGTTAGAATAAAAGGGCTTATGGCATTTCTGACCCTTTGCATGGAGTGAGACCGGCAAATAAAAAAGGCGACCGCAGTCGCCTGATTTATTTTAGCGAACCCTTCTTTTACTGCTTCATTTGCATCAATCATCATATAATCCTCAAGAATAATTGAAAAAAACGCCCATCTGTTAAGGGCGGCTTTAGCAATACACTAAAGACTGACAATCACGAATCTAATATACTTTGCTATTTAGTCCCTTTTAAGTCAGGGGGATATTATTTTTTAATCTGCGAATTAACGACTTTTCCATTTTCAACAGTCAGCAAAAGCGTATAGCCTTGTTTCTTCCATACCCCATTATTAGGCTTCCAGCCATTAGCAAGAAGATATTCAGCACTATCAGAGATAGGCTTATTCATTACATGATCAGCTTCCTTAGTGATGTTATTCACTTTAGGCGCTTTTGTATTGCATTGCCCCGCAGCATCCATCACTTGTGTACAGCCTTTAGGTAAACCATGCGCAGATTGTGCTTTCTGTACTGGATAGAGCGCTTGCGCATTTTCCATTGCTTGCTTTTCAGCTGAAGCGTTTATCGTTGCCTGCCTGTTTTGTTCTGCAATGTAACAAGCATCACGGCTAATACCTTGAGCTTCACAATCTGCCATGCGTTGAGCCTGTGAAGTACAACCCGCTAACGCAGAAACAGACAAAGCTACTATCATCAACTTGTTCATATGTCCTACACCGTTATTTAAATAAAGAGAATCGTTAAGCGTGTATCTATAAGAATAACTTCTTTCATAATCTCACCCATTCAACATACATTAGCCCCATAAAGAAACCTGTGGCCACTAATGCTAATGCCACTATAGTGGAGAATAAAATATATTTTGTCATGTTCGCTATCATCAGAATAATCAAATTAAGCCAGTTAGCCATAAGTCATAGGGTGAGTTTGTAGTGATATCGTTGGTTAACTGGCTTGTTATTTAAAACTCTTAATAAAAGCCTCTAACGAAGAGGCGTGGGTTAAAAACTTTATTTAGAAACCGAAAGCTACACCAGCCCCGTAAGTAGCGCCGCCGAAGGAACCCGCACCAACAGAAGCTTTAGTTACGATGTGATCGGTAACACGAGCAGAGATTCCTATAGCAACAGCACCTTGAGAGTCATAACCGCCAGCACCAGCACCGATAGCGAAAGTCTGAGAGTCTGTTACCTGCGGGATGTTGCTCATAGCGGCCACAGAAGCAACACCAACAGCAGCACGTTTACGGTTGTTATCTACATCATCCTTAAGGTTCTGGAAGTTGTTATTACTTTCATTTTCTAACGCTGTAATACGTTCTTCATGGTTCTTCAGTTGTGCGCTGTGATTCTGAATAGTGGTTTCTTGTGCTTGTTGACGCGACTGAACGTTAGCGACAGCAGCTTTATTAGCAGCGGCTACTGTTTGTGCATCAACAGCTAAAGATTGCGCATAAGCGCTCGTATTGATTGCCTGAGTCGCTTTGTCAGAAGCATCTTGCAGGGCTTGATCTTGTCTATCCTGATCGTCTTTGAATGTATTTGAATCTACTTTAGTAGTAAGTGCGTTTGTGTTTGCAACAGCTTTAGCGTTTGCATTAATCGCAGAGGTTAAAGATGTGTTAGCCGTATTTGGAGCAGGAATTGTTGTAGCTACCGGAGTTTGGCTATCTACTACAGTGATTGTTAATTTCTGAACCCCGCCCTGAACCCCGATAGGATCATTACGGCTAATTATCTGTTGTACAGGAGCCTGAATAATAGCTTTTGGCGGTATAGTTGGAGTGTACATTAAGTTAGTTTGTACTGTTGGGATTTTGCTCGGAACATTGTAAGGCTGTGCAACTGGTATAGGTTGTTTGTTAGGAATCTGCTGAATAGGGAGACTTATTTTAGGTGGCACATTATAAGGTTGAATTGTTGGTTGTTTAACCGGAACGTTGTAAGCCTGTGGCTGTGGTGGAACAACCGGAGTTTTCTGTACTGGTAAAATAGCTTGAGGGGCTACCAAAGGAGTAGGAGTGTTATTTACCAACATTTTGGGTGGTACGTTATATGGTAATGGCGTAGGCTCTTTAACGGGGATGTTATTAGCTAACGGTACAGGGGCTTTCGTCGGAACGTTGTAAGCCATAGGGACAGGAATTTTATTAGGGGTACTATTGGTCAACAAAGGAGGTACTTTGTTAGGTATGCTATGTGGTAATGGAGAAGGTACACCCTGATTAATAGGTGTAGGAATTTGTTGTTTAACTATAGGAATAGCAACAGGCGTAGCTACAGGAACCTTCTGAACCAAAGGAGGAGTTTTAATTACTGGCTTTGGTGGTTCAACAATCAAAGACTGCTTAGTTGGAGTAGTTATAATACTGTTAGCATTTGTAGTGTTAGCTGGTGCTGCAATCAAACCAGGCTCATTTAAAGTTGTTTTAGTATTAGTTACAGCAGTGTTACCAGAAACTACTACGGGTATATTAGCAGCTAAATTTACTTGTGCAGGTGTAGAAGGGGTTAACGTGCTCATAGATACAGGTGGAGTGATCCCTCCAATCTGTGTTACATAGATTAATTTACCTTGCGCCTGATCATAATAGCTATTGCTTACGAGTGTGTTATTAGCATCATTCAATGTGTTGCTTGCTATTACATTGTCACGAATCCACGGGGCATATTTTACAATGTCTGGATGTGAATTAAAGTAAGAGTTGGCAGCAGCAAGATCAGCACCAGTTAAAGAAGCTTCAGCTACACCAGTAGACACAACACTAAACATAAAAACAGCGATAGCTGATTTATTTAAAGACTTCATTTGAAAGCTCTCATCAATGCAAGAAAAAATTAAAGTAAGGGTGCTATCCGGGCAGGAAGATATAACCTCCTGTTATATCTGGATTAAACCTTGGTGAGTCTCAAAATTTAAGTTTGATAACTTATTTCGCAACGTGCAGTAACTATCTATGAATGTGTAATTTTGATTATTGATCTAGATCATGGATAGCATTTATCGCTAAACAGGTCTGCTGTAATATGAAAGGTATTATCTTAATAAATACAATTAGATAAGATTTATGACGTTCTGGATCTCAGAACATGAGAAAATTTCAATGCATAAGGTATGCTTAAGCATTTAACTATAAAATCATGCTAAATGTGTAAAACAGTTAATTCAAATTTATAGATTTTTCTACATTCTTTGCTTTTGAATCCTTTTTGTGTTTTGAATGAAAGTTGGTATTCAACTAAAGATTTTCTCTGTAGTTACTCACTAAAAATAAATGTGTTGAAAACTTATACGAAGTTGTATCTGGCTTGAATTGCTATATCTAAGTAAGAAGGTTGTTATACGAAATGGAGAGTTTAGAAGAGGGGGCATGATAGCCCCATATTTAGAGTGGGTTATGCTAAGCTTGTCTCTTTTCATTCCAGGCATCGGAATGCAAGATATTGCCATCTTTATAAAGGTGAGTGATCTTTTCATAAGCTAAAGACACATCTTCCATATGGCCTGTACCCGTAGCCGTTCGGGTATCATGCATCACAGGGCTAAAGCTAACTACTTTCACATTTTCTAGTGTAATGGTGTAGTAAATTTCCTCTTGCCCGCTGTAGTTGATACGATAGAAATTAAACTCAGCGCTTTTAAGAGTTTGCCCCGTTGCAACTGCTTTAAACAGATAGGGTGATGAACTATCAATCTCTTTAGTGAAATTGAATGAGCAATGTTGTCGGCTTCCTGTCACTTTACCTGTTAAATTGTCTGTAGGAATGATCACGCTATGCTGTAAGCTACGTAGTTCTATGCTTCCATCACGTCCATAAACGTCACAAGACCCCATGATCTGAGATCCACCATCATCTTTTAAAATCAAATGTACTGGTACAGCCATTTTTAACGCTCCTTGCTGTTAGTCGTATAACCATCTTCCTGCTTTAGCCGATTCTGCAAACATCCTTACAGTAAGAGGTTTTGAGATTTGCTTTACTGGTTTATCAGTAAACCATCTTCTAAAGAACCACGTTCTAAACCACGGATAATATTTCTGATAATTCATTGCTGACATGTCAACATTAAAAAATCTGTCGTATTTATTAATGCAATAAATTAAATCATCATCGTCTGCATAATCTTGAAGAATATCATCAAGCTCTAACGGTATCAGCTTTCCTGTGAATGTACCTGACACAGGTAACTCTTTACGGAATAGCTCTAAAACTTCCTGATCTGTTACCATATGCGATCTTTCTCGTGTGCGATTGTGTTGTAGTCACGAACGGTTTTATAAACGATTTTACTAATATCGCTCGCTACTATAGCCCAACCAACAACAGGTAATCCACGCCCCACAAAAGCGTCCAGGTTAGTAACATATTTAGGCTTAAGTGTTGTTATGCTCGCTTCTGTAAGAGTTGGAAGTCTTACAGGTAATTCAGTGTTAAGAAGTTGGCGAAGGTATTTTGATGCTATTGACGTACCCGCTGTGGTTCCGTAAGGTTTACCTCTTGTTTTTAATAATGGCAGACCCAGAATAATACAGCTCATTGAAATAACATCTTTAATTCCGCCAAATTGATCATTAACTCTATCCAGTAAAATCCAAAAAAATAACTCTCCTGCAGTGATATTGCATACGCCACGATAGAAATATGTTCCATTTAATTCTTCAACTGTATCCATCAGTGACCCTTTAGTTTCAGGTAACATGTTGATTAATCGTACTGCGTGCAAGTACAAAGGGGAAGCTGTTTTTATGAAAAAGCACTTAAAATCAAAGTGCTGTTGGCTAAATGATAAAGGTTATGTGTGCAGGCTATACATTGAGACAGTCGGATACCAGTGAATTATATAAGGGAAAGAGAAGGGAATTCATTAGCTACTGCTCAATACCATCTATTAAAATGTTAATTATTTTCTTTTCTGTGAAGGATCTTTTAGTCGTTTAATTAAAAAGACAGAGAGTAATTGGGTGTCGTTGTTCTTTCTGAGTATTCGAAGTCTTTCGCTCCTGCCTTGCGTGAAGAATCATTATCCGAAAGAGTGTGCTTGCTTGAGCAAGCAACTTCCCCTAATCTGGCAAAAAGTAAGCTAATGCTTACCAAATGACTCGGGGTGCCCTTCTTCGTTGAAGGCTGAGAAATACCCGTATTACCTGATCTGGATAATGCCAGCGTAGGGAAGTCAGATGCCTTCCCGGTATCGCTTCTTCACGCAAGGCAGGAGCGAACCCATGCAGCCTGACCTGCTCGATTTACACGTTTTACACCACTTCCGAACCCGTTCTCCACTGACCCATTGTATGACCAACGATGTCGTACAGACCTTTACGGCCAACGTTTTGCTGGCGCTTGGCGCATCACCGGCGATGGTGATCGAGGCCGAAGAGGCCGAGCAGTTTGCCGCGATAGCCGATGCGCTGCTGGTTAACGTTGGCACGCTGACCGCGCCGCGCGCCCAGTCGATGCGTCGGGCAATAGAAAGCGCGGTGGCGGCAGGCAAACCCTGGACGCTGGACCCGGTTGCCGTTGGCGCGATCGCGTTCCGTACCCGTTTTTGCCATCAAATTCTTGCCCTGAAACCGGCTGCCATTCGCGGCAATGCCTCAGAAATCCTTGCTCTTGCCGGAATGAGCGCAGGCGGGCGCGGCGTCGATACGACCGATACCGCCGCCAGCGCGGTGCCCGCTGCTCAGGCGCTGGCCCGCCAGACCAATGCCGTTGTGGTCGTCACCGGTGAGGTGGATTACATCACTGACGGACAACGCACCCGAACGGTAACCGGCGGTGACCCGCTGATGACACGCGTGGTGGGCACCGGGTGCGCGCTCTCCGCCGTCGTCGCGGCGAGCTGCTCGCTGCCGGGCGACCGGCTGGATAATATCGCTGCTGCCTGCGGATGGATGAAGCGAGCTGGCTCATTCGCTATTGCGCAGTCTCGTGGCCCGGGCAGTTTTGCCAGCGTGTTCCTGGATGCGCTCTACACGCTGGAGGAGCAGGCATGAAGCGGATTAACGCTCTGACCATTGCCGGTACCGATCCCAGCGGCGGCGCGGGTATCCAGGCTGACCTGAAAACCTTCTCCGCGCTTGGCGCATACGGCTGTTCCGTCATCACCGCGCTGGTGGCGCAAAACACGCGCGGCGTGCAGTCGGTCTACCGTATCGAGCCGGATTTTGTTGCCGCGCAGCTGGATTCGGTATTCAGCGACGTGCGCATCGATACCACCAAGATCGGCATGCTGGCCGAAACGGACATTGTGGAAGCGGTGGCCGAGCGGCTTAAGCGCTATCAGGTGCAAAACGTGGTGCTGGATACGGTCATGCTGGCGAAAAGCGGCGACCCGCTGCTCTCCGCCTCTGCCGTGGAGACGCTGCGCACAAAGCTGCTGCCGCAGGTGGCGCTCATCACGCCCAATCTGCCGGAAGCCGCCGCGCTGTTAGGCACATCGCATGCGCAAACTGAACGCGAGATGAAAGCGCAGGGGAACGCGCTGCTGGCGATGGGCTGTGGGGCAGTGCTGATGAAGGGCGGGCATCTGGATGACGCGGAAAGCCCGGACTGGCTCTTTACCCGCGACGGCGAAATGCGTTTTACCGCGCCGCGGGTGCAGACCAAAAACACCCACGGTACGGGCTGCACGCTCTCTGCCGCACTGGCGGCGCTGCGTCCACGGCATAACGGCTGGGCCGATACGGTGCGCGAAGCGAAAACCTGGCTCTCGGCGGCGCTGGCAAAAGCCGATACTCTGGAAGTGGGTCACGGTATTGGGCCGGTTCATCATTTTCATGCATGGTGGTAACCCAGTATACTGGCAGGAAACACCACGCCTGAGAAAACAGAGATGGAACAAGCGCATACCCGGTTAGTCGCTCAACTGAATGAACGGATCGCCGCGCCCGATAACACGCCGCTGTACCTGAAGTTTGCCGAAACGGTAAAAAATGCGGTGCGCAGCGGGGTGCTGGAGCACGGGAATATTTTGCCCGGCGAGCGCGATCTGAGCCAGTTGACCGGGGTGTCACGCATCACCGTGCGTAAAGCGATGCAGGCGCTGGAGGAAGAGGGCGTGGTGACGCGCGCCCGTGGCTACGGGACGCAAATCAACAATATCTTCGAATATTCGCTGAAAGAGGCGCGCGGCTTCTCACAGCAGGTGGTGCTGCGCGGCCAAACGCCAAATACGCTCTGGGTTAACAAGCGAGTGGTGAAATGCCCGGAAGAGGTGGCGAACCACCTGTCGATCTCCCCGGACAGCGAGGTCTTTTTGCTCAAGCGCATTCGCTATGTGGATGACGATGCGGTGTCCATTGAAGAGTCCTGGGTCCCGGTCGGGTTAATTCCCGACCCGGATGCGATTGGCATTTCGCTCTACGACTACTTCCGCAGCCAGAATATCTTCCCGCAGCGCACCCGCTCAAGGGTGAGCGCCCGCATGCCGGACAGCGAGTTTCAGGCGCACATTAAGATGGACGAAAAAATACCGGTGCTGGTGATCAAGCAGGTCGCGCTTGACCAGCAGCACCGGCCGATTGAGTACAGCATCAGCTACTGTCGCAGCGATCTATACGTCTTTGTGTGCGAGGAGTAATTCGTCGCGAGTCGGGGCGCAGTCTCCGCCTCGGTGGCTGACTACCCAGGACGCCACGGCATTCCCCAGCAGAACGGCGTCTGCCAGTGACCATCCCGCCGCCAGCCCGGCAAGCGTGCCGCCCGCGTGGCTGTCGCCAGCGCCAATGGTGTCCACAACCGTCGCCGGGAACGCCGGAACAACGCCCGAGGTCTTACCGTCATACCACGCGGCGCCGTCTTTATCATGCCGCACAATCAGCGCGCCGCCGAAACGCAGCGGCCACTCCGCACCCAGATCTTCAGCCGCGACACCCAGTCGCTCGGCTGCGATCTCCGCTTCCTGACGATTAAGCGACACAATCGGCCTGCAGGCCATAATTCGCGCCATCAGCGCGTCGGGAATATCCGCGATGCGGGGACCGAAATCGATAAAGGCCGTCACGTCCGGCAACCTCTCCAGCCAGCGTGTCAGCAGCTCGCCGCTGGGCGAGGCCAGCTGATAGCCGGACAAATAGACCAGGCTGTTCGACGGGATATTAAGCACATCAAGCCAGCGCTGCTGCCACTGGTTCTCCACGCCGCTAAAGGACATAAAGGTGCGCTCGCCGTCTGGCTCCACCAGCGCGAGGCACCAGCCGTTATCGCCGGTTTCGGCCTCGATGGCGCTGTGCAGATCCTGCTTCGCCATGGCGTTGCGAATGATGTCCGCCCACACGCCGTGGCCGACGGGCAGGGCGTTTTGCGCCGTAATGCCGAGCCGTTTCAGGGCGATGGCAATGTTCAGCGCGCAGCCGCCGATATTCACCCCCTGCTGTTTGAGCTCGATATCGCACCCGCGCCAGGGCAGGGCGTAGGCGTCGGCGATGACGTCAATCACCGCTGCGCCCAGCACCGTCACCGGGCGCGTGGCGTGCAGATTGTCGAGACGTTGGGCAAATGCATTCATACGCCCTCCCTTTGCTCCCTGAAGTGCAGCAGTTTCTCGCAATAGTGGCCGAAATCGAGCCGGTTGACGGCGTCGAGTTCAGCTTTGAGCGCCGGGTCAATCGCCTGCACGCCGTGGAGCGCACCGCAGATGGCCGTCGCCATCGCGCCAATGGTGTCGGTATCGCCGCCCAGATTGGCGCATAAAATGGCGCAGCGGTTCGGGTCGGTTCCCGCCAGCTCGACCATCGCAATGGCTGCCGGAACGGACTCAATGGTGCTGGTTCCGGCCCCCACGAGCTGGTACACCTGCTCGCTGGCGGACTCAATCCCGTTGGCTTCCCGCACGGTCTTAAGGGCCAGCTCAATACGCGCCGCCAGCGACGCGCTGAAGGTGGTGGTTTTCGCCTCCTGCGCATAGCGGGCAATACCCGGCAGGGCATCGACGATGTTCTGCCAGCTTTCGCCGTCGATGGCACGGGAAACCGCCCAGGCAATCACCACCGCGCCGGCAATGGCGAGGTCCGATTTATGGGTCGGGCTGGAGGCCAGCGCCACCTGTTCAACAAAGTGTTCCAGCCGCGTCGCCGGGAGCAGGCAGCCCAGCGGGGAGGCGCGCATCGCCGCCCCGTTCGTCACGCCGTTGTTTTCCAGTTCGCTGACCGGCTTCCCGTCACGAATCGCATTAAGCGCGATTTTTGAGGTCGGGCCGAGCACATTCTTGTTGAACGCGTCGAAATCGAGCGCCCAGTTCAGGATATGCTTGCCGATAACGTCTGCGTTAATCTCCCCGTCGCACTCGACGATCGCGTCCGCCAGGCACAGCGCCATTGAGGTATCGTCGGTGAACTCTGCCTGTTTGAAATAGCAGGCCGCATTATTTTCTGCCGGGCCGGGTAAAAAGCGGTCGATCCAGCCAAAGTGGGCCTTGACGCGCTTTCTCGGCCACAGCTCCGACGGCATGCCCATCGCATCCCCTAACGCCTGCCCGTAAAGGGCACCGAGAACACGTTCTTGTTTCATTTAACTTCCCCTTGTGTCAGCGCGGTATCGCCATCAACCACCTCAATAGCAGTGATCTCTTTGTCCGATTCGCGGAAAAACAGCATAAACAGCACGGCAATCACGGCAATCATGATTGCGCCAAATGCCCACATTCCGGCCCAGTTGAAGGTCAGCCCATTCACCGGCTCTTTATATGCGAACATTTTTTCCATCATTACGCCGCCCAGGCGGTAACCCAGCAGGCTACCAAAGCCCTGGCAGCACAGCGTAATCAGGCCTTGTGCAGCGGTGCGCATGTGCACCGGCGCTTTTTTATCCACGTAGATGTACGCGGTAACGTAGTAGAAGTCGTAGCTCACGCCGTGCAGCAGAATGCCGAGGAACAGCAGGGCGTAGGTGAAGTACTGTTCCGCACCGCCGTAAACGAAGAACCCGTAGCGGATGGCGGCCGTGATCAGGCCCAGCAGTAAGACCTTCTTAATACCAAAGCGTTTGGTAAAGAACGGCAGCGCCAGCATAAAGAAGATTTCGGAGAACTGGCCGAGCGTCATCCAGCCGGTGGCGTTTTTCATTCCCACTTCGGTGAGATAGCCGTTGGCGAAGATGTAATAAAAGGCCAGTGGCATGGCGAACAGAAACGAGCAGAAGAAGAACACGAGGAAGTTTTTGTCGCGCAGCAGGATCAGCGCGTCCAGCCCCAGCATTACTTTGAAGTCCAGCTTGCCGGTACTTTTCGGCGGTGTGTTCGGCAGGAAGAGGGCAAACACGCCGAGCAGGGCGGAGCTGGCTGCCGTCATCAGCAGAGGAATATTGGTATCGGAAATATCGCTATAGCCCAGCATCTGCGGCAGGAAGCCGCACGCCAGCCCGGAGGCGATCCAGCCGATAGTGCCCATCACGCGGATACGCGGAAAATCGGCCTCGACGTCATCCACGTTCGCGAAGGCAATACTGTTGGTCAGCGCGATGGTGGGCATATAGGTCAGGGAGTAAACCAGCAGCAGCGGGAAGAAGGCGCTGAACTGGGTTTGCTGTGCGGCGAAGTACATCAGAATCGCGCCGGCAAACATCAGCACCGCCAGCACTTTCTGCGCGGCGAAGAAGCGGTCCGTCAGCGATCCGACCAGAATTGGGGAGAGGATAGCGGCAATGGCGGTACAGGCATAAGACCAGCCGATTTCCCCGGCGGTAAAACCGCTTTTGCTCAGCCACAGCCACAGCGGCACAAACCACGCGCCCCAGATAAACCATTCAACAAACATCATGAATGACAGTTGGACTTTCGTTTTCATTTTTTAATCCTGCATGTCAGAGAGGGTACGCCTTTAACATACCATTCTATAATACCTTTTAAATACCTTTGTGGCGATTGTTTGATCAATGTAACAGTTTTGTTGTACACGAATCGAGCCAGCAGATTGTGCTGAAAAAAAATGCAAAAGGTGGAAAATCTGTTAAGTCGGTACCAGGCTTAGTCTGCCCATAAATAATGGGACTGGATAAACACACACCGACACGACGTCGGACTTACGGGAGTATCACATGACTGATATTGCGCAGTTGCTTGGCAAAGACGCCGACAGCCTTTTACAGCATCGTTGTATGACCATTCCAGCCGACCAGCTCTATCTGCCGGGTCATGACTACGTTGATCGCGTGATGATCGATAACAACCGTCCGCCTGCGGTCCTGCGAAATATGCAGACGCTCTACAACACCGGACGGCTCGGCGGCACCGGCTATCTCTCTATTCTGCCGGTAGACCAGGGCGTTGAGCACTCGGCGGGCGCCTCTTTTGCGGCGAATCCGCTCTACTTCGATCCGAAGAACATTGTTGAACTGGCGATTGAAGCTGGCTGTAACTGTGTAGCCTCCACCTACGGCGTGCTGGCCTCCGTCTCGCGTCGCTATGCCCACCGCATTCCGTTCCTTGTGAAGCTCAACCACAACGAAACTCTGAGCTACCCTACTGAATATGACCAGACCCTCTACGCCAGCGTCGAGCAGGCGTTCAATATGGGGGCGGTGGCGGTAGGGGCGACCATCTATTTCGGTTCTGAGCAGTCTCGTCGTCAGATTGAAGAGATCTCCGCGGCGTTTGAACGCGCGCACGAGCTGGGCATGGTCACCGTACTGTGGGCGTATCTGCGCAACAACGCGTTCAAGAAAGACGGCGTGGACTATCACGTGTCGGCCGACCTGACCGGGCAGGCGAACCACCTGGCGGCGACCATCGGCGCAGATATTGTGAAGCAGAAAATGGCCGAGAATAACGGCGGCTATAAAGCGGTGAACTTTGGCTATACCGATGACCGCGTATACAGCAAGCTGACCAGCGATAACCCGATCGATCTGGTGCGCTACCAGCTGGCGAACTGCTACATGGGCCGTGCGGGGCTGATTAACTCCGGCGGCGCGGCGGGCGGTGATACCGACCTGTCAGACGCGGTGCGTACGGCGGTTATCAACAAACGCGCGGGCGGCATGGGGCTGATCCTTGGCCGTAAGGCGTTTAAGAAATCGATGGCCGACGGCGTGAAGCTGATCAATGCGGTTCAGGACGTCTATCTGGACAGTAAAGTCACGATTGCCTGACGCCTCCATCTCCCTCTCCCTGTGGGAGAGGGTTGGGGTGAGGGCATCACCGTGCACCGTGTGAAACATCAGCGCAAAAGCACACAGTCCGGCGGCAGCCGACACTGCAGCGCGCCGGGCAACACCTCAATGCGGAACTGTGTTCCGCTCAGCGGCTCTCCATCGAGGTTAAACGTCATCCCGTGCGGTGCATTGACCTCAAACCATGCGGATTTCCCGTCAATGATATTTGGACTCTCTTCCGGCTGCGTCAGCGTGGTAAACAGCGCGGGCAGCAGGCCGTCGCCCGTAAAAATACGCAGCTGTAGCTGGCCGTCATTGATCAGCGCCTCCGGGCAGAGTTGCTGCCCGCCGCCTGCCTGGCGGCCATTGCCAATGCCAATCACTAGCGCGTCACCCTGCCACTGAAAATCCTCGCCGCGAATTTCGCAGCGGTCAGGCTTGAGGGTGTCCATGCGCATCAGGCCGTGGATGAGATACGACACGCCGCCCAGCGCCGCCTTCAGCTTTTCCGGCGTTTCGCTGGTGATGCGTGTGCCAAACCCGCCGGTCGCCATATTGATAAAGCAGGTTTTATCATTCACCTGCGCAATATCCACAGCGGTGGCCTTGCCGAGGATCGCCAGCTGGAGCGCCTTCTCTAACTCCTCGGGGATCCCAGCGCTGGTGGCAAAATCATTGGCGGTGCCGAGCGGTAAAATACCCATCACCGGGCGGTTTGCCGGGGGCAGGTCGATCAGCGCTGACGCGATCTCATTGATGGTGCCATCGCCGCCGCCGGAAATGATGGTGTTGACGCCAAGCCCGAGGGCTTCATTGATATAGCGTGCCGCGTCGCCTTTTTCCCATGTTACCCTTACGTGGATGCGCGCGCCGTCGTCACGCAAACCCTGAATTGCCTGACGCAGCAGATCGTTGCCCGCACTTTTGCCATTGAGAATCAATAAACTGTCTTGATAGGTTGCCATCCGCGCTGCTCCCTTTTTTAGCGTTAGTAAGAGTGTATAGCAGAGAGGAAAAAAGCGGGTAAGAACAGGATGAAAGGAAAAAAATAAGGCTGCGGAAAGGGGATTTATCCCCCTTCGTGGCGTTTACCTTTTATACGCTGGTCCCTCAATTGACGCTTGCTGTCAACGTTTGAGCCCTGCCATTTGCCTGTTCTCAATTTTCAACTGTTTACGCCACACCCGATTATGTAGCGTTAGCGCAATTGAACGGTAAAAGACTGACGTATTCATCCACACGATATTCAGGCCGAAAAATCCCAGTCCTAATAGTGAGGTTATTTGCGGTGTGTAATTCTCTACAGAGCCGAATAAAAGTGAAATCCATGTCCAGATAAAATACACGATGCTCATCAAGCCGGTCAGTGTAATGACAGAAATATGCAGTTTATATCCCGTTAAGGAACCTCTGGCCGTTAAAAACATCGTGCTCATTACAATCATGCAATACACCACTGCTGCAAGGAATACTCCCATCATTACCTTAAATTCAGGTAAGCCGAGCAGGCGAAATAGCAACATCCAGACAGAAACTTGTAGCATAGCGTAGCAAAAAATAGTGAGTAAGGTACTTATTGCTAAGGGAATACCTGTCATATGTACACCCACAGGAACACCGAACTGACCTTTTAAGCGATTTTTCAATGATTCAAGCCGTTGGCAATCGTCAGTCGCCATTTCACCTGTTATCACAGCACTTAATGCAAGGCTCTTTTTGATGTAATTTATCATGTCCGGGTCAATAACTTCCTGTAAACGAAAAAGACTGAATCAAACCAAAAACGTATTTACCAGATTGTGTAATATTCTGAGGATTACGGATTGTACCCGAGACAGCACTGCCAACAAATGCTGAGGAGTTTGAAATAGCATTCAACAGCTCTCGCTGTAAGAGCAGCTGCAGCGCTTCCGAGGGGTAACGTTTAGGGTAAACGCCAGCTTTCATCGCTGCTTTAACCCCTGAATTAGAGATCCCGGGATTTCGGATACGAATGATTTCCTCAGTTAACCGCGTGCGGTCTGCCCGGCTCATTTTTTGTAATAACGAGAGTAAACTTTCAGACGTTGAGCGATTAAGTAGGCGGTAGGTTAATACAGCGCTTTTTAGACCCGCAGCAGCCCCGGCAAGTGAAATCGCATCAAGAGCAGTATTGGTTGCGGTATACCACTCCTGGGAATCCATCCACGCAACATAGTCATTATGATTCATGGCAATAAGTGACAAGCGGCCAAGCCCGTTTGCACACTGAATTCCTGTTGCTACACCACCAGCGACAATCACAGCGGCAACAGCGCCGGAAGAACCTGCGGTGAGAGGAATGGCCATACCTGCACCTGCAGCAAGTACGACAGTGAGAATGGCAGCTCCGCAAGAAATCGCCGTAGAACCTATTTCAGTCGCTAATGAAGGTGACTGAATCGTCGTCGTCGTTGCCTGGAGAGGATTACTTGATGAGGCGTTTACTTTAGTGATGACGACATGACTCACCGAGCTTTCGTTTGGCGTCGCAATCCGTCTTGAGGGTCTCACTAACCACTGACGCGCACCGTCTGAGTAGATGATCCCAACCTGGCTAAAGTTACGGCTACAGTCCAGCTGATTGGCAAGGGCGGTGAAATCAATATCGCCCCCGGAGGCTAGACCCAGACTGCGGGCGAGTTCGTAATCCGGAATATCCTTTGAAATCTGACCAGGAAACGTCATGTTGTCTCTCCGTCCATGTGAAATTGTATAACGCTGAGAAATAAAGAGTAAAGGGCATGTAATGGAGGGGAGTTAGGAATGATCCGAATAACACGCCATCCTGCCAGAACCAATGAAAATTGTGATGGATATCTTATACCCGCCCGATTTTCGTAAAAGATATTCCAGCAGACGCTGGCGCGAATCAACACCCTTCATTTGGTGGGGCGGTGCAATTTCATTCTGACTAAGTGGACTGAAAATTGTACAAAAAAATAAGCCCGCGTAAGGGAGATTACGCAGGCTAAGGAGGTGGTTCCTGGTACAGCTAGCATTTATGGGTTATGTTTTTCAGCGGGGGGATAATACCCGTATTGAACGAAGCGGTATGTGATCCGATTCTAAGAATTATCCCAGCGCGAAAAAATTTCCCTGATTGACTATTTGCCGTGTGGGTTTCGGGTGCTTTCACCGTTGAAGTTACGCATCAGCAGGGCGAACTTCAGCTCCACCTCTTCAGGAACCGGCAGCCAGACGGTATGGCCGTCACCCGGTGCCACCTCAATCATTTCACCTTTACCGTTTTCCAGATGTTCCAGCGTGAAGTTCATGTTGCCCTGCGGGGTCATCAGCTCCAGGCTGTCGCCTTTGGTAAACTTGTTTTTTACCGCGACGGCCGCCAGCGCGCCTTTGCGCTCGCCGGTGAAGTCACCGACAAACTGCTGGCGCTCGGAAACGGAGTAGCCGTGCTCGTAGTTCTGGTAGTCGTCGTGGGTATGACGGCGCAGGAAGCCTTCGGTATAGCCGCGATGCGCCAGGCCTTCCAGAGTTTCCAGCAGGCTGGTATCGAACGGTTTACCGGCGGCCGCATCGTCGATGGCTTTGCGGTATACCTGCGCGGTACGCGCGCAGTAGTAATAGGATTTGGTGCGGCCTTCAATCTTCAGGGAGTGCACGCCCATCTGGGTCAGACGCTCGACGTGGGCGATGGCGCGCAGATCTTTCGAGTTCATGATGTAGGTGCCGTGCTCGTCTTCAAAGGCTGTCATGTACTCGCCCGGACGTTTGGCTTCTTCAATCATAAACACGCTGTCGGTTGGCGCGCCGATGCCCAGCGTTGGCTCGACGTTAGTCACCGGGATCGGCTCGTGCTTGTGAACGATGTTGCCGATGTCATCTTCTTTGCCTTCCTGGACGTTGTATTCCCAGCGGCAGGCGTTGGTGCAGGTGCCCTGGTTCGGGTCGCGCTTGTTGATATACCCGGAGAGCAGGCAGCGGCCAGAGTAGGCCATGCACAGCGCACCGTGGACGAAGATTTCGATTTCCATATCCGGCACCTGGGTGCGGATCTCTTCGATCTCTTCAAGGGACAATTCGCGAGACAGAATGACGCGGGTCAGCCCCATCTGCTTCCAGAACTTGACCGTCGCCCAGTTGACGGCGTTAGCCTGTACGGAGAGGTGAATATCCATCTCCGGGAAATTCTCCCGAACCAGCATGATTAAGCCCGGGTCCGACATGATCAGCGCGTCCGGCCCCATATCCACCACCGGCTTCAGGTCGCGAATGAACGTTTTCAGCTTGGCGTTGTGCGGCGCGATGTTGACCACCACGTAGAATTTCTTGCCCAGGGCATGCGCTTCGTTGATGCCGAGCTGCAGGTTCTCGTGGTTGAATTCGTTGTTACGTACGCGCAGCGAATAGCGAGGCTGGCCCGCGTAGACAGCATCGGCCCCATAGGCGAAAGCGTAACGCATATTTTGCAGCGTTCCCGCCGGGGAAAGGAGTTCCGGTTTAAACATGTTTGTTCTCGTTCTGATGACAGGTCAGATCCGCGGCACCTGGTGCAGCGGTAAGGGGAGATCCCCCACTTTAAGGGCGGGCATTGTAGCGCTGCGGGGCGGGGAGGTAAAGCGCCGGGTCGCCTCACCGCTCTCCCGGCGCGCGTCGTGCTGTCAGGTGTTGTCTTTTACCGTCTGGGTAGACCCGTTAGTTTTGACCGAGGCGATACCCTTATCACGCGACTGTTCCGTCGCATAAAGCTGGCTGCTGCCAATGACCTGATGATTGCCCGCCTTGAGATTGAAATGGAACTTACCGTTAGAAGCCGTTTTCTTCTCGTAGCGCTCGTCCAGGGGGCTGTTTGTGCGTACGGAGGCAATGCCGTTTTCGGCGGCACTTTTACTGGTGTAAAGCTCGCTGGTAAGAATGATCTCTCCGTTACCCGCTTTCAGCACAAACCTGTACTGACCATCACTGCTTTTACTTAATTCGAACCAACCAGACATAGGAACTCCTTGATCGAAAGTAAAATGAGAGGCACCAGTTATCAGTAAGCGAACCGGTAAAAAGAGTATGGTTGATTCCTGAATTGATTCCAGAAAAGAAAAACCCGCCTTAGGGCGGGTTTCTTCGTCGAAAGGTCACGCAATCCTGCACGCATCCGCTTCCCAGCGATACCCCACGCCATACACCGCGCGGATAAAAGACTGCTCGGCGTCCAGCGCCTCCAGCTTGCGGCGCAGGTTTTTGATATGGCTGTCGATGGTGCGGTCGGTCACCACGCGGTAATCGTCATACAGGTGGTTCAGCAGCTGTTCGCGGGAGAAGACTTTGCCCGGCTCGTGGGAGAGGGTTTTCAGCAGGCGGAACTCCGCAGGCGTCAGGTCCAGCAGCTTGCTGCGCCAGCTCGCCTGGAAGCGGCTTTCGTCGACAATAAGCGGGCTTTCGGCGTCCAGCACCTGAAGCTCGCGCTGCGGCCTGCAGCGGCGCAGAATGGTTTTTACGCGGGCGACCACCTCGCGCGGGCTGTAGGGCTTGCAGATGTAGTCGTCCGCGCCGATTTCGAGCCCCAGCAGGCGGTCAATCTCTTCAATTTTGGCGGTGACCATGACGATCGGCACGTCGGAGAAGCGGCGAATTTCCCGGCACAGGGTCAGTCCGTCAACGCCCGGCAGCATTAAATCCAGCAGGATCAGATCCGGCGGGGTCTGGCGCACGTACGGCAGCACCTGGTCGCCGTGGCCGATCAGCGACGGGGCATAGCTGGCCGCGCGTAAATAGTCGATCAGCAGCTGTCCCAGCTTGGGTTCGTCTTCCACGATCAAAATGCGCGGCGTGTTTTCGTCAATCGGTAACTCGGTCATACTTCTCTCGATAAATCCCGTTCCAGAGGTAACTCTACTGTAATGCTAACCCCGCCAAAAGGCGAATGGGCGGCGCGGATCGTGCCATTATGCGCCTCGACGATGTTAACGCAAATCGCCAGCCCCAGACCCGAACCTCCGCTGGCGCGGTTGCGGGAGCCTTCGGTACGATAAAAACGTTCAAACAGTTTTTCCAGCTGCGCGTCCTGCACGCCCGGGGCGGAATCCGCGAAGGTAAGGGCAAAACGCCCGTTTTCCTGCCTGCCGGAGATATGCAGCCCGCCGCCGCTGTCGGTGTAGCGCAGGCTGTTTTCCAGCAGATTGTTGAACAACTGCATCAGCCGGTCCTTGTCGCCAAACACCACCGCGCTGTCCGGCAGGGAGAGGTCAATTTTCAGATCTCGGCTGGCAAACCGCTCGCGGAAGGCGCCGCTGATCACTTCCAGAATATTAATCACATCCACCGGCGCTTTCTGGTAGGCCAGCGCGCCTTCGTCGGACATGGAGAGCTGGTGGAGATCGTCCACCAGCTTGGTGAGCGTGCCCACCTCCGCCTGCAGGGAAGCCACCGATTCGGGCGTAAACTGGCGCACGCCGTCCTGAATGGCCTCCAGCTCGCCGCGCAGCACCGCCAGCGGCGTGCGCAGCTCGTGGGAAATATCGGCCATAAAGTCGCGGCGCATCTGCTGGTTCTTCTCCAGCGTGCTGGCGAGCTGGTTAAAGTCCTGCGCCAGCTTGCCCAGTTCGTCCTGGCTGCGGGTATCGACTCGGGTGGTGAAATCCCCGGCGGCCAGCTTGTGCGTGCCTTCCACCAGGCGTTTCACCGGGGCGAGCAGACCTCGCGCCAGCGGGAAGGTGGCGAGCGCGGCGAGCAGCGTGGAGAGGGCGACAATCAGCCAGCTTGTGCGACGCTGCTGGCGGTCAAAGTTGATGTCGGTGTTGCGCGTCAGGCGCTCCACCGGGGAGGCGATCACCCAGCCAACGGTGGCGTTATTCACTTTGATCGCACGACGGGTGCCGTCCGGCGGTATCGGCGCGCGCGGCCCAACCAGGGGGCGCATATCCTGGTCGATTACCCAGAACTGGGTGCGCCAGCCGTGCGGCGGCATGCCCGGGCCCGGACGATCGTCGCCGGTATCGTGCTCCAGCGAGCGCAGGATCTGGAAAATAAAGCGATCGTTATTGCGCAGAAAACGCCAGTTGCCGTGCTGGGCGTACTGTTCACTCAGCGCATCGCTCAGTCCCTGCAAACGCTGCTCATTGCCATGTTTAATGTAATCAATAAAGCCGCGCTCGAAGCTGACCCGCACCGCCCAGTGCATGGTGATCAGCAGGACGATACAGGTGGCAAATATCGCCACAAAGAGCTTGCCGGTAATGCCCGGACGCCAGAATTTCATGAGCCACTCCTTTTGCCGCGCCTGATGACGACGTTCTTGCTGGTATCATCCGGCACGCGGGCGAAGATGAAAGCGGGCAGGGCGATGATGACCGCCATGCTGAGATAGGTATACAAAAAGACCTGATGCGCCACCGGCGTGTCGACGCTGAGGTGGTGCTGGCCGTACATGCCGAGCAGTAACCCCGCGATAGTCACGCCCACGCTCATGGAGAGCTGCATGATCATCGACAGCAGGCTGTTGCCGCTGCTCGCCAGATCGTCCGGCAGGTCTTTCAGCGTCAGTGTATTCATCGACGAGAAGCGCATGGAGTTGACGATCCCCTGGCAGAACAGCACCAGCGGCAGGACGTAGTACCAGCCCATCAGCGCCACGGACATAAACAGCAGGCTGACCAGCGCCAGCCCCAGCGTGGCGGTTACCAGCACGTGACGGTAGCCAAAGCGGTTCACCACCTGTACCACGATGCGCTTCATTCCCATGCTGCCGAGCACCATCGGGATCATCATCAGGCCAGCGTGGAACGGCGAAAATCCCATCCCGATTTGCAGGAAAACGGGCGTCATAAACGGCAGCATGCCGCTGCCGACGCGCCCGGCGAAGCTGCCGAACAGGCCAAGGCGATAGGTAGGGTTTTTAAACAAGTTCAGGCTGAACAGCGCTTTATCGTTACCTCTGGCATGCCACAGGTACCAGAGTATAGCGGTAACGCCGAGCGCGATCAGGAGCCCGAGCGTCAGGGGCGAAATGCCCAGACCTTTTTGCCCGTCCAGCGCCAGGGTAAGCGTGGCCATGCCCGCCGCCAGCAGGATAAAGCCAAAGAAATCAAAGCGCCGGGTCTGCATTTTGTAGTTCGGCATCAGCGCCAGGGTGGCCATCGCGCCGATGATGCCTACCGGGAGGTTGATTAAGAAGATCCAGTGCCAGGAGGCGTACTCCACCAGCATACCGCCCAGCGCCGGGCCCAGCAGCGGCCCCACCTGGCCGGGCAGGGTGACAAAGGTCATCGCCGCCATGTACTGCTCGCGCGGCACAATCTTCATCACCGTTAGCCGCCCGACGGGCACCATCATCGCCCCGCCGATGCCCTGCAGCACGCGCGCCATCACCAGCTGGTCGAGGGTATTGGCCTGCGCGCAAAACAGCGAACCGGTGGTAAACAGCACGATGGCGGTAAAGAAGATATTCCGCACGCCGACCTTATCGGCCAGCCAGCCGCTGGCGGGCAGCATCACGGCAACCGTCAGCACGTAGGAGACAATCACCATGTGCATATGCAGCGGGCTCTCCCCCAGGCTTTTCGCCATGGAGGGGAGGGCGGTGTTGACGATGGTCGTATCCAGCGACTGCATAAAAAAGCCGAAGGCGACTATCCATAACTGCCAGCGAACGTTAGCGGGGAGATCGGTCATTTACTCGGTCACCGTGGTTCTGTTTTTACGCGAAAAGCGCAGCCGCAGACGGTCGAAGAACAGATAGACCACCGGCGTGGTGTACAGCGTCAGCAGCTGGCTCATCACCAGGCCACCGACGATGGTGATCCCCAGCGGCTGGCGCAGCTCCGAGCCGTCGCCGCCCGAGATCACCAGCGGCAGCGCGCCAAACAGCGCCGCCAGGGTGGTCATCATAATCGGACGAAAGCGCAGCAGGCAGGCCTGGAAGATCGCCTCTTCCGGCGAGAGGTTGCCGTTGCGCTGGGCATCCAGCGCGAAGTCCACCATCATGATGGCGTTTTTCTTCACGATGCCAATTAATAGCATAATCCCGATGAGTGCGATAAGGCTGAACGGCGCGCCGAACAGCTCCAGCGCCAGCAGTGCTCCCACCCCCGCCGACGGCAGCGTCGAGAGGATGGTCAGCGGGTGCACGTAGCTCTCATACAGCACGCCCAGCACAATATAGACCGTGGCGATGGCGGCCAGAATCAAAATCACCTGCGAGTTCATCGTCTCCTGGAACACCTGCGCGGTCCCGGCAAAGCTGCCGCGCACGGTGGACGGCACGCCAAGCTGGGTCATCGCGCGGTTGATCGCGTCGCTGGCCTCCGAAAGTGATGAGCCAACTGGCAGGTTAAACGAGATGGTCGACGCCGCCGACAGCCCCTGATGGTTCACCGACAGCGGCGCGTTGGCAGGCTGCCAGCTGGCGAAATAGGAGAGCGGAATCGCCTTGCCGTCGTTGTTAATCACAAACATCTTGTCCAGGGCGCTGATGTCCTGGGTATAGCGCGGGTCAACTTCCATCACCACCTTGTACTGGTTCATCGGCTGGTAGATGGTGGAGATCTCGCGCTGGCCGAAGGCGTTGTTCAGCAGGCTGTTGGCGGTTTCAACGTTGATGCCCAGCCGCGACATGGTTTCACGGTCGTAGGTCAGGGCCATCTCGGCGCCGTTGTCCTGCTGATCGGAGTTGACGTCCGCCAGTTCCGGCAGCGCGGCCAGCGCCTTGCGGATCTTCGGCTCCCACTCGCGCAGGGCGGCTAAATCGTCCGAGAGCAACGTGTACTGATAGCTGGCGTTCGCCTGTCGCCCGCCGACGCGGATATCCTGAACGGCCATCAAAAACAGGTTGGCCCCCGGCTCTTTGGCGAGCTTCACCCGCAGGCGGTCAATCACCTGCTGGGCGGTTTCGTTGCGCTCACCGCGCGGTTTGAGGGTAATAAACATCATCCCGCTGTTAACGCGTGACCCGCCGGTAAAGCCGGTCACGTTATCCACGGCTTTGTCTTCACGAATGATCTTCATAAAGTCCTGCAGCTTGCCGCGCATGGCCTGGAACGAAATGCTCTGGTCCGCCTGAATGCCGCCCATCAGCACGCCGGTGTCCTGCTCCGGGAAGAAGGTTTTCGGGATGGTGATATACATCCAAACGTTGAGCACGATGGTGCCAATCAGCACCAGGCCAACCAGTCGGGTATGGTTCAGCACCCACTTCAGCGATTTGCCATAGCCCTCCTGCATCGCCATCAGGAAACGGCCAAAGCCTTTGCGGCGCGGCTGCGAGTGCGGTTTGCTGCGCTTGAGCATCCAGCCGCACATCATTGGCGTCAGCGTTAAGGAGATAACCAGCGAAATGCCGATGGCGACGGAGAGGGTGACGGCAAACTCGCGCAGCAGCCGGCCCGGCAGACCGCCCATCAGCAGCAGCGGCAGGAATACCGCCACCAGCGACAGGCTCATGGAGAGCACCGTAAAGCCCACCTCGCGCGTGCCCTGCAGGGCAGCCTGCAGCGGCTTCACGCCCGCTTCCAGATGGCGGGAAATGTTCTCCAGCACCACGATGGCGTCATCCACTACGAAGCCCGTCGCAATCGTCAGGGCCATCAGCGACAGGTTGTTAAGGCTAAAGCCGCACAGGTACATGGCGGCAAAGGTACCGATCAGCGATACCGGCACGGCCACCGCCGGGATCAGCGTCGCGCGGCCGGATCGCAGGAACAGGAAGACCACCAGGATCACCAGCGCGACGGAGATCACCAGTGTTTGCTCCACCTCTTCCAGCGAGGCGCGAATGGTCGGGGAGCGATCCTGCGCAATTTGCAGATCGATTGCTGCCGGGATGGTCTGCTGCAGGTCCGGAAGACGGGCGCGAATGCTGTTCACCGTCTCAATAATGTTCGCTTCCGGCAGCTTGCGGATCATCAGCAGAATGGCCGGTTTGGCGTTGGTCATCCCGGCGTTGCGCACGTCCTGCACCGAGTCGGTGATGCTGGCCACGTCGCTTAAGCGCACCGCGGCGCCGTTGTTATAGTGGATGATGAGCGGCTGGTATTCCGCGGCGGTTTTCAGCTCGTCGTTAGTGTGGATCTGCCAGCGGTGGCTGTTGTCCTCAATCGCCCCCTGCGGTTTACGCACGTTGGCGTTGCTGATGGCGGAGCGCACGTCGTCCAGCGACACGCCCTGGTTGAATAACGCCTGCGGGTTTAACCCTACGCGCACGGCGGGCAGGGAGCTCCCGCCGACGCTCACGTCACCGACGCCGTTAATTTGTGAGATTGTCTGCGCCAGCTGGGTATACGCAAAGTCATACAGCTGCCCCTGCGAGTACGTATCCGAGGTCAGCGTCAGGATCATGATCGGCGCGTCGGACGGATTGGCCTTGCGGTAGGTTGGGCGGCTCGGCATCCCGCTCGGCAGCAGGCTTTGTGCGGCGTTGATGGCCGCCTGCACGTCGCGCGCCGCACCGTTAATATCCCGGTCGAAGCTGAACTCCAGAATAATGCGCGTGCTGCCCAGCGAGCTGCTGGAGGTCATCTCGTTGATCCCCGCAATCCGCCCGAGCGAGCGCTCCAGCGGCGTGGCAACGGACGAGGCCATGGTTTCCGGCGAGGCACCCGGCAGCGAGGCGCTGACCATGATCACCGGGAAATCCACCTGCGGCAGGGGCGCCACCGGCAGCAGCCGGAATCCCAGCACGCCACAGAGGGTAATGGCGAGCGAGATGAGAATCGTCGCCACCGGGCGATAAATGAAGAGGGCGAAAAACTTCACTTATGCCTCCTCTTCACGTTTCGGGAAGCGGCTTTTGGTCCACAGCGCCAGGCGGTCAAACAGCAGGTAGATCACCGGCGTGGTGAAGAGCGTCAGCACCTGGCTCACCAGCAGACCGCCGACCATGCCGATACCCAGCGGACGGCGCAGCTCCGCGCCGACGCCGGTGCTGAGCATCAGTGGCAGCGCGCCGAGCAGGGCGGCCAGCGTGGTCATCAGGATAGGGCGAAAACGCAGCAGGCAGGCCTGGAAAATCGCATCATGCGGCGACATGCCCTGCTCGCGCTCGGCGGCCAGGGCGAAGTCGATCATCATGATGGCGTTTTTCTTCACGATCCCGATGAGCAGGATGATGCCGATGATGGCAATGACGTCCAGCTCGCTGCCCGCCAGCATCAATGCGAGCAGCGCCCCCACGCCCGCCGTCGGCAGGGTAGAGAGGATGGTGATCGGGTGGATAAAGCTTTCGTACAGCACGCCGAGCACGATGTACATCGCCACAACCGCCGCGACGATCAGCCAGATGGTGTTGCCCAGCGCAGCCTGGAACGCCAGGGTGCTGCCCTGGAACTGGGTCTGAATGTCGGACGGGAAGCTGAGCTCTTTTTCAGCCGCCTGAATGGCCTCCACCGCTTCACCGAGAGAGTAATTGTCCGGCACGTTGAAGGAGATGGTGGTGGACGGGAACTGATCCAGATGATTGATCGACAGCGGGGTATAGCGCTCTTCCACCGTGGCGATAGCGCTCAGCGGCACAATGCCGCCGTCTTTGCTGGTCAGGCGCACCGAGTCCAGCCCCGCCAGGCCGGGCGTGTTCTCCGTATTGTGCTCCAGCACCACGCGGTACTGGTTGGCTTGGGTGTAGATGGTGGAGATCAGGCGCTGACCGAAGGCGTTGTACAGGGCGTTGTCCACGTCTGCCATGGTAATACCGAGGCGGCTGGCGGTATCGCGGTTGACGTTCACGTACGCCGCCAGCCCTTTGTCCTGCCAGTCGCTGCTGACGTCGGAGAGCTGTGGCAGGGTGTTAAGCTTGTTCACCAGATGCGGTACCCAGGTGCTGAGGGCATCCAGCGTGGTGGCCTGCAGCGTGAACTGGTACTGCGTGCGGCTGACCTGGGTATCGATGGTCAAATCCTGAATCGGCTGCAGGTACAGCTCAACGCCCGGCACGCGGGCCACGGCGCTTTGCAGCCGCTCAATGACGGCGTTGACGCGATCGTCGCGCTCATCCAGCGGCTTAAGGTTGATCTGCAGACGCGCGCTGTTGAGCGACGGGTTAGTACCGTCGACGCCCACGTAGGAGGTGAGGCTCTCGACCGCCGGATCTTTCATAACAATCTCAGACACCTGCTGCTGGCGCTGCGCCATATTGGCGAAGGAGACCGACTGCGGGGCCTGAAGCGTGCCCTGAATAATGCCGTTGTCCTGGATCGGGAAGAAGCCTTTCGGGATAAAAATCCACAGCATCACGCTGAGCGCCAGCGTGCCGAGCGCCACGCCGAGCGTCGCCCACGGGTGGTTGAGGACTTTCGCCAGCACGCGACCGTAGGCGGCAATAATCCGCTCAAACATGCGTTCGGAGGCGCGCGAGAAGCGGTTTTGCTTGCGCAGCGACTCGTGGCTTAGCATGCGGGCGCACATCATCGGCGTCAGGGTCAGCGACACCACGGCGGAGATCAGAATGGCGACCGCCAGCGTCACGGCAAATTCGCGGAACAGCCGCCCGACGATATCGCCCATAAACAGCAGTGGGATCAGCACCGCAATCAGCGAGAAGGTCAGCGAGATAATGGTAAAGCCGATTTCGCCCGCGCCTTTCAGCGCGGCGGCCAGCGGTTTTTCGCCTTTCTCGATATAGCGCGAGATGTTCTCGATGACCACGATAGCGTCATCCACGACGAACCCGGTGGCGATGGTGAGCGCCATCAGCGTCAGGTTGTTGATCGAAAAATCGAGGAACACCATCACCGCAAAGGTGCCGACCAGCGAGAGCGGCACGGCGACGGCGGGAATAATGGTTGCCGGAACGTTGCGCAGGAACAGATAAATGATCATCACCACCAGCGCAATCGCCAGCATCAGCTCAAACTGGGTGTCGGTGACCGACGCACGAATGTTGGTGGTGCGGTCGGAAAGCACCTTCACGCTGACCGATTTCGGCAGGCT
The DNA here is from genome assembly GCF_008122455.1 of Enterobacter sp. C6. Classification (NCBI taxonomy): domain Bacteria; kingdom Pseudomonadati; phylum Pseudomonadota; class Gammaproteobacteria; order Enterobacterales; family Enterobacteriaceae; genus Enterobacter; species Enterobacter sp. C6. The sequence goes on along the minus strand of NZ_QPFW01000233.1, from coordinate 2,029 downwards.
TTCGATCAGCTGCGGCAGCATGGTGCGGATGCTGTCGGCGGTTTCGATAATGTTTGCGCCCGGCTGGCGCTGCACGTTCATCACGATCGCCTGCTGTTTGTTGGCCCAGGCCCCCAGCCAGCTGTTTTCCGCGCCTTGTTCTACAGTGGCGATGTCGCCCAGACGCACCGGGGCGCCGTTCTGGTACGCGATAATCAGCTGGCGGTATTCATCGGCGGACTGCATCTGGTCGTTGGCGGAAAGTGTGACCGCGCGGGTTGGGCCGTCCAGCGAGCCCTTCGCCGAGTTGACGTTGGCGTTGCTGATGGCGCTGCGGATGGTTTCGCTGGTGAGCCCCAGCGCGGCGATGGCCTGCGCGTTCAGCTTGACGCGCACCGCCGGGCGCTGGCCGCCCGCGAGGGTGACGAGGCCGACGCCGGAGACCTGTGAAATTTTCTGCGCCACGCGCGTTTCGACCATGTCTTCCACCTGCGTCATCGGCATGGCGGAGGAGGTGACGGCAAGCGTCATGATCGGCGGATCCGCCGGGTTCACCTTGCTGTAGACCGGCGGGTTAGGCAGGTCCGACGGCAGCAGGTTGGTGGCGGCGTTGATAGCGGCCTGTACCTCTTGCTCGGCGACGTCCAGCGACAGCGTCAGCTGGAACTGCAGCGTCACGACGGACGCCCCGCCTGAACTCTGGGAGGACATCTGTTTTAGCCCCGACATCTGGCCGAACTGGCGCTCCAGCGGGGCGGTAATGGCGGACGTCACCACGTCCGGGCTGGCGCCTGGATACAGCGTTACCACCTGAATGGTGGGGTAATCCACTTCCGGCAGCGCCGACACGGGCAGGAAGCGATAGCCGATAATCCCGGCGAGCAGGATCGCCACCATCAGCAGCGTGGTAGCGACTGGACGGAGGATAAACAGGCGTGACGGCCCACCTGTAGAGCCTGGGGGCATAACCTGCATCAGGATTTCTCTCCCTGTTTCGCAGGTTCAACCACTTCCACCTTGGCCCCTTCGGTCAGACGGTCAATGCCGTCGGTAACCACGCGGTCGCCTGCGGAAAGGCCGGCGGCGATCACTACCGTCTGGCTGTCCTGAATCCCGGTTTTCACCAGGTGCTTGCTGACCTTATTGTCGCTGTTCAGCACCCAGACGAAGTTGCCTTCGTTACCCATCTGCAGCGCAGCGGTGGGGATCACCACCGCGTTCTCTTCGGTGGCGACCAGCATGCGCGCATTGACGAACTGGTTCGGGAAGAGGGCATCGTCCTGGTTGTTAAAGCGCGCCTTCAGCTTGATGGTGCCGGTGGTGGTGTCGATCTGATTATCCAGGCTGAGCAGGGAGCCTTCGCTCAGCTTCTGCTTGTTGGTGCGGTCCCAGGCTTCCACCACCAGGCCTTTACCGGCTTTTTGCGCCTGCACTACCGTCGCAATGTCGCTTTCCGGCAGGGTAAAGACTAAATCGATCGGGTGGGTCTGGGTGATCACCACGATGCCCGTGGTGTCGCCGCTGGAGATTTGGTTGCCGATATCGACCTGTTTCAGGCCCACGCGTCCGTCAATCGGCGCGGTGATGCGGCTCCAGTCCAGCTGCAGCTGGGCGCTGGCCACCGCGGCTTCGTCGGCTTTGATGGTGCCCTGCGTTTCGCTGACCAGCGACTGCTGGGTATCCAGCTCCTGACGAGACACGAGGTTGGTTTTCACCAGCTGCTGGTAGCGCGCCAGATCGCGACGGGCGTTGGCGAGGGTCGCGTTGTCTTTCGCGAGCTGCCCCTGCGCCTGGGTGAGGGCGACCTTAAACTGGCTCGGGTCGATTTCGGCCAGCAGATCGCCCGCTTTAACCTGCTGTCCTTCCTGGAAGTGAATAGCCATCAACTGGCCGTCGACGCGGCTGCGCACCGTGGCGGTGTTGGCGGCGGTAATGGTCCCGAGACCTGTGAGATAGCGAGGAACGGCTTTATTCACCGCCGTCGCCGCCTGGACCGGCGCCAGCGCGCCGCCGCGCATGCCGTGGCGCCCTCCGCCTGTTGGGCGCTGAG
>NZ_QPFW01000232.1:0-59038 GCF_008122455.1 Enterobacter sp. C6 | reverse complement strand
GTGCTGGTGCCGCGCGCCGTGCCTGGCCTGCTGGCGGGTCTGGCCTTCCTGTGGGTGTTCCTGTTCCTGCCGATGTGGCTGGATAACTCCCTGAAATCCGGCTGGCTTTCCGGGTTCGCCTGGACCGACTGGATGCGTGAAAACGTCATCGTCTGGCTACGCTCGCTGCGCAGCACTATTTTCAGCGTCTGGCTGGCCTATACCGTGGTGTGGATGGCTTACGGGCTGAGGCTCATCTCTTCCACGCTGCTGCAGGTAGGGCCGGAGCTTGAAGAAGCGGCGCGCAGCACCGGGGCGACGCGCGGGCAGATCACCCGCCACGTCACCATCCCGCTCTCCCGCTACGGTCTTATCGGTTCGTGGCTGCTGATGTTCCTGATCTTTGAGCGCGAATACTCAACGGGTGTGTATCTGCTTTCGCCCGGCACGGAGACCATCGGCTCGATGCTGGTTTCCCTCTGGGCCGCGGGTGCCATTGATATCGTGGCGGCGCTCTCTTTCATTAATATCCTGCTGGTCGTGGTAGGTCTGGGCATTGCCCTTCGTTTCGGAGTGAAAATACATGATTGAATTAGCGGTTGACGATCTGCACTTAACCTACGGCGACAATCCTGTTTTAAAAGGTGTCTCCATGAACCTGAAGCGCGGCGAAGTGGTCTCCCTGTTAGGCCCCTCCGGCAGCGGCAAAACCACCCTGCTGCGTGCCGTTGCGGGTCTGGAAAAACCGACGCAGGGGTCAATTGTCATTGGCAACAATAAAGTTTACGACGGCACGCCGCGCAGCGAGATCCCGGCGGAAGAGCGTAACCTGGGGCTGGTGTTCCAGTCCTATGCCCTGTGGCCGCACAAAACCGTGTTTGAGAACGTGGCCTATCCGCTCAAGCTGCGCAAAGTCCCGGCCAAAGAGATCCAGCAGCGCGTGCAGGACGTGCTGGACCAGCTTGGTCTGGGCCATCTTGGCAAACGTCACCCGCATCAGCTCTCCGGTGGGCAGCAGCAGCGCGTGGCGATTGGCCGGGCGCTGGTCTACAACCCGCCGGTGATTTTGCTGGACGAACCGCTTTCCAACCTCGACGCCAAGCTGCGCGAAGAGGCCCGCGTGTTCCTGCGCGAGCTGATTATCAAGCTCGGTTTATCCGCGCTGATGGTGACGCACGACCAAAACGAAGCGATGTCCATTTCCGACCGCATCCTGCTGCTCAACAACGGCAAAATTGAGCAACAGGGCACGCCGCAGGAGATGTACGGCTCGCCGAAAACGCTGTTTACCGCCGAGTTTATGGGCAGCAACAACCGCCTGCACGGCAAGGTCACCGAAGTGCGCGACGGCAGAGCGCGTATCGAAGGCAAAGGCTGGGTGCTGTGGGGCCAGGCGGGTGAAGGGGTGCAGAGCGGTGCTGAAGCCACGGCGGTGATCCGCGTCGAGCGCGTGGCGGTGGTCGAGGGACCAGCGGAAAATCAGCTTGAGCTGCCGCTGCTCACCAGCATGTACCTCGGCGACCGCTGGGAGTACCTGTTCCGCACGGTGGGAGATGATTTTGTGATCCGCGCGTATGGGCATGAGGTTCGGGATCCGCAGCACTGCCATCTTTCGCTGCCGGAGAAGCATGTTTGGGTGTTCCCGAAAGGGTGAGGGTGAGTGTCAGAGGAAAAGGCTGCGGGATGCGGCCTTTTTACATTAGAAATGTATTTAGTTTAACTTAACTCAAACTCAATAAAATATAACGCTTTGAATTTGATACGCTTATTTACCACCCACTTTCCCTGTCGGTACAATTTCCTTATGAATTTGTATAACAACATGAGGAAAAGAAAAATGGCTATTCCAGCTTACCTATGGCTTAAAGATGACGGCGGCGCAGACATTAAAGGCTCTGTAGACGTTCAAGATCGTGAGGGCAGCATTGAGATCACCGGATTTTCCCATAATCTCAGCATTCCAACGGACGGAATGACGGGAAAGATCACAGGAACCCGCAAGCACTCAGCTGTGCTAATTCAAAAAGAGTTTGATAGTTCATCCCCCTACCTCTATAAAGCCGTAGCCACTGGTCAGACGCTAAAATCTGCTGAGTTCAAATGGTACAAGATCAACGACGCAGGACAGGAAGCGGAATACTTCAACTTCCTGCTTGAAGGCGTAAAAGTTGTCGGCGTTTCGCCAGTGATGCACGACACCAAAGATCCGACCAAAGAGAAGCATACCCACCTTGAGTGCGTAGAACTTCGTTATGAAAAAATCACATGGAAATACTGCGATGGTAACGTGCAGTTCACCGATGCATGGAATGAGAGAGCGCAAGCGTGAGATACCCAACATTAGCGGCATCACCTCACCCGCCGTTTGATGTGTCCTCTTTCGCCCCGCCAGGCGTGAATATCGTCAGTAATATGATGATGGCTCGCTTTCATCGTGGCCCGTCAGCCCTCACCTATGCATGGTTTTATCAGCAGGTAAGAGGGCATGGACCATGGGATTACAAACAGCGCGATAGACAGTTCGAGAGTTTTGGAAACTTCCATTACGGGGCTGTTGGTCACGCTGCGGGGATTCCTGACGAAGTATTACTTAGGGGCGCAGGATGGGCGCAAAGTCGCGCAGGAACAACTGATGCGGCTTTTGGTAATTGGTATGGCTCAACGCCTTACGGCGATGATCCTAATGACCAATATTGGATAAGAGCGGGTATCGACTATGCAAAACGCACAGGTTTTTAAGAGACGGTATCTTCTTCTGATACCGTTGATTGTTATCGCCTTTGGGGTTTACAACATGCTGCACTTCTCACCACTTGAGCAAGAGATTATCAAGAAGGTGAAAGTAAACAACCAGGCTAATCTATTCATCACGGGAGCGAGTGCAGGCGCCACCACAGGCTTTTCCTACCGTTTCTATTTGTATGATGCTAACAAAGACGATAAATCATTTATTAAGAGTCTGAAGGACGATGACGAGCCTTTCATGATCACTACGGACAAAAACGCATTGAGGAAAGTCGAAAATGATGCGATCTATCTGTCAGTGAAGGGAACCATCTACACCTTTCACAACCAGGCGGCTTATAGAGTGCATGATTCAATCTACTTAGTACCTGTCTACCTCACAGCCATACCCTTCTAAGAGCATAGCCAGCTTTCACGCTGGTGTGACGCAGTGGCAACACCAGGATATTTTAAGCAGGAAGATGTAAACTGGGAGAATAAAGAGACGGCCCCCCACGGGGCGGGTTGTGAAAGTATTTCCTGTTGTCTTCGACCTTATTGCACTTAAAATGACCAGACACATTTTGGGATGGAGTCTTTAATGGATATTGCGCTGCTCAACAGGGGCTGGAACAGAACATGGTCAGATACCATGGTAAATCTGGAAGCCCGGAAACTCGTCGAAACTGCCAATCGGCTATCAGCATTCTATTTGCAAGATGGGATAACACGTATCAAGTTTGTCGAAGAGATAAGGCAGGTTGTAGAGAAAGAATTTGAAACTGCACGACGGGCCAAAACCGATGAAGAATGCATTGCATGCATCAAAAATCTGCGTGCCGAAACAGATAATCTGCAAGAACAAGAACGCTTGTTAAGAACCAGAGCCGCCCAACTTTATGCAAAGGTCGAGTTTGTCAGGGAAAACAATAAAATCGTCGGATACGTGATTTCGGCAATCCATATAGTGGTATCTGGAGCAGCATTATTTGGTGGGATGGTTATGATGTCCACTATGACCCCTGTTGGAGTTCTTGCAGGAGCAGTTTTATTTGTTGATGGTATTAACGGTATAACAAAAGAAGCAAGCCATCTTCGCTATGGTGAACAATCCAAATCGGAAGGAATTTTTGCTGATGGCGCAATGGAGACCGCACAATTTATGGGGTTTAGCCCAAAAAGTGGATTAGCTCTTTATAATACGGTGACTCTAGGGGCGAGTGTCTATAGTATCTTCGGCTTAGCAAGGAAACCCGGAGCTTGGCGATTATTCCGTTGGCTGCCGCGTGATTACTACCGAAAAGTTGACACAATGAGCAAGCCTAAGCTAACCATGAAAATCGCTGGATATGGTGTCAAAGCGAAAGTCATTTTTGATCTTCTGGCTACTGATAACAGTACTAATTAAGATTTGTTCGCTCTACAGAATCGCCAAGATTTATAAGCAAGTACAGGCGGTTGTATAAAAATTGCAACCGCTGCGCCACAAGAAAGGCCAATAGCACCAGAGAAAACACTCTGCTCAGATGCGAACATCACAAGAAAAATGAAAACAGCAAGGCAACCGGATACAACCCACACGGCAAGAATAAATCGCCTGGCCAGGTCCCTGATTGCATTCCCCAACGTTCCACCATAGCTTTCAACGTTGTTCTTTATCTTCTTCAAATCCGATGGTGTAAAGCCAGAACCCAGCAAAGCCTCATCAGTAACATCCATATTGTCCTCTCCGCATTTCTTAACTGGCAATGGCACACATAATCATAGTGATGAACTTTACAGTAATCCACATGATGTTTGTGCAATGTATCAGATTTCAGACAATAGAAGCCATAAAGCCCCGTTAGTGGTACAAGCAACAAGCGGAGCATAGCGACTGCATCAGGCCAACCTGGTTGGTTTCGCTTTGCGAAAGTCACCAGTGACCAAATCAGATTGTCAGAGGGATCACACCTTATCAGGGTGCTCGTGTACCTTTCGGAGCGTGAGCGAAGCGCTGGCAGGGCCTGCATATCGTGTGCAGGTACGTTTACCACTATACACCTGTTTACGCAGCCACAAGGCCGCACATCGGGCTTAAATGCGTATGATCAATCTGTTCGGGAGTTATGCCAGGTATGCGGCTTTTTGTTCGTTGTTTTGCTGTCGCGGTAAGAACCTGGAACCACCGCCAGCGTGACGATATGCTCCCTTGTACCACAGACCAATCACGCGACAGGTGTGGGTGTAGAACAATGGGTAGTTTAAGTTGTACCTGCTAAAGCGGGGCAACGTAACTAACTGCTAAATCATAACTTATTTATTTATCAGGAGATTGGAGCGGGCGAAGGGAATCGAACCCTCGTATAGAGCTTGGGAAGCTCTCGTTCTACCATTGAACTACGCCCGCTTTGAGGTGCGTAAGGCATTATAGACCTTACGCACCTTCATACAAGCCTCTTCACAACTAACCGGCGATTAAATAATCACTTAGCACTTCGGTTTGCTGCCAGGCGCAGGAAGATAACGCTGCGGATCGATGGCCGTCGCCTTATAGCGGATCTGGAAATGCAGCTTCACCGCATCCGTACCGGTGCTGCCCATGGTGGCAATCTTCTGCCCTGCTTTGACGTTCTGCCCGTTGTTGACCAGCATCGTGTCGTTGTGCGCATAGGCCGTGATGTAGTCTTCGCCATGCTTAATCATGATCAGGTTACCGTAGCCGCGCAGCTGGTTACCCACGTAAACCACCTTCCCGGCCCCGGAGGCATAAACCGGCGTACCGCGCGCAGCGGCGATATCAATCCCCTTGTTACCACCCTCAGAGAGTGAGTAAGGGGCGACCACTTTACCGCTGGCAGGCCAAATCCAGCAGCGCTGTCCAACCGGCGGCCATGACGATTGCGGCACCTGATAGGACGGCGTCACTTTGGCGGTTTTGCCTTTCGAAGAGGATTTTTTACCCGAGGACGTTCCGCCGCTCACCTTCAGTTGCTGCCCCACCTCGATGGTGTAGGGCGGAGAAAGATTATTCATCCGCGCCAGATCCTTCACGCTGGTCCCCGTTGCGCGCGAAATCCGGTACAGGGTGTCCCCGCGTTTGACGGTGTAGACCGAACCGGAATAGCTTCCCGTATCCGAAGATTTGCTCCCTGAACAGCCCGCCAGGAATAGCGTCAACGTCAGGCAAAAAACAGCGGTAATGGGATTTTTCGTCAGGCTTCCTGCAAACAAAACAGATCCTCGGTCAGCGTGAATGGCGCCCTATGATAACAGCCAAAACGAACAGGGGTCATGCCCTTTTCCGCTCTACGAGCCAAACCGTTCGTATAAGAATGCAGTATAATGCTTCGGCTGATGGTGCTGAACCACTCGGCATTTTGGCACTGGAGCATCAATGAGTATTCAAGAACACGTTATTTTGGTAAACGACCAGGGAATGGTGATTGGCACTCAGGAAAAATATGCCGCGCACACGTTACATACCCCGCTGCATCTGGCGTTCTCTTCCTGGCTTTTTAACGCAAAAGGCGAATGTCTGATCACCCGGCGCGCCTTAAGCAAAAAAGCCTGGCCCGGCGTCTGGACCAACTCCGTCTGCGGCCACCCGCAGTCCGGCGAAGAGATGATACAGGCGATAATCCGCCGCTGCCGCTTTGAAGTGGGCGCGGAACTGGCCGATATCACCGCCGTCGCCCCTGAATTTCGCTATCGGGAAACCGACCCGTCCGGGATCGTGGAAAACGAAATTTGCCCGGTATTCGCCGCCCGCATCACCAATGACGTGACGATAAACGAAGATGAAGTGATGGACTATCAGTGGGTTGAGCTGGACGCGCTATTCCTCGCGCTGGACGCGACGCCCTGGGCATTTAGCCCGTGGATGGTCATGGAAGCGACGACCGCCCGCGAAAAACTCAAAGCCTTCGCGGCGCAATAAAAAAGCCCCTTTCGGGGCTTTTTTTACATCTTAACGCCTTATTTCACCGGGCGCATCGCCGGGAACAGGATCACGTCACGGATGGTGTGGCTGTTGGTGAACAGCATCACCATACGGTCGATACCAATACCCAGACCCGCCGTTGGTGGCAGGCCGTGCTCCAGCGCGGTCACGTAGTCTTCGTCGAAGAACATCGCTTCGTCGTCGCCTGCCGCTTTCGCGTCAACCTGATCCTGGAAGCGCTGAGCCTGGTCTTCCGCATCGTTCAGCTCGCTAAAGCCGTTGCCGATCTCACGGCCGCCAATGAAGAATTCGAAGCGGTCAGTGATCTCCGGGTTCTGGTCATTACGACGCGCCAGCGGAGAGACTTCAGCCGGGTACTCGGTGATGAAGGTCGGCTGAATCAGGTGCGCTTCGGCCACTTCTTCGAAGATCTCGGTTACGATACGGCCCAGACCCCAGCTCTTCTCAACCTTGATACCGATGCTGTCGGCGATCGCTTTCGCAGAATCGAAGTTATCCAGATCCGCCATGTTGGTTTCAGGACGGTATTTCTTGATCGCTTCGCGCATGGTCAGTTTTTCGAACGGCTTGCCGAAGTCGAAGACTTCTTCACCGTAAGGAACCTGCGTGGTGCCCAGAATATCCTGCGCCAGGGTACGGAACAGGGATTCGGTCAGCTCGATCAGATCTTTGTAATCCGCATACGCCATATAGAGTTCCATCATGGTGAACTCTGGGTTATGACGAACGGAGATACCTTCGTTACGGAAGTTACGGTTGATCTCGAACACGCGATCAAAACCACCAACCACCAGACGCTTCAGGTACAGTTCCGGCGCGATACGCAGGTACATGTCCAGGTCCAGAGCGTTGTGATGGGTGATGAACGGACGCGCAGACGCGCCGCCAGGGATCACCTGCATCATCGGGGTTTCCACTTCCATAAAGTCGCGGTTGACCATGAACTGGCGGATACCGGCCATGATCTGGGAGCGAATTTTGAAGGTCTTGCGGGATTCATCGTTAGAGATGAGATCCAGGTAGCGCTGACGGTAGCGCGCTTCCTGATCCTGCAGGCCGTGGAATTTGTCCGGCAGCGGGCGCAGGGCTTTGGTCAGCAGACGCAGCTCGGTGCAGTGGATAGACAGTTCACCAGTTTTGGTTTTGAACAGTTTACCTTTTGCGCCCAGGATATCGCCCAGGTCCCACTTCTTGAACTGCTCGTTATAGATGCCTTCCGGCAGATCGTCACGGGAAACGTACAGCTGAATACGGCCGCCAACGTCCTGCAGGGTCACGAAGGAGGCTTTACCCATGATACGACGGGTCATCATGCGGCCTGCAACGGCCACTTCAACGTTCAGCGCTTCCAGCTCTTCGTTCTCTTTCGCGTCGAAGTCAGCGTGCAGTTGGTCTGAGGTATGGTCACGACGAAAATCGTTCGGGAACGGCACGCCCTGCTCGCGCAGCGCTGCCAGCTTCTCGCGGCGGGTTTTCAGTTCGTTGTTAAGATCGACTACCGCGTCAGCGCCCTGTGCTTGTTGTTCAGACATGTTGGTTCCTCATAACCCTGCTTTCAAACTTGCTTCGATAAATTGGTCCAGGCTGCCGTCCAGCACCGCCTGCGTGTTGCGGGTTTCAACCCCGGTACGCAGGTCTTTGATGCGGGAGTCATCAAGGACGTAAGAACGGATCTGGCTGCCCCAGCCGATGTCGGACTTGTTGTCTTCCATCGCCTGTTTCTCAGCATTTTTCTTCTGCATCTCCAGCTCATAAAGCTTCGCTTTCATCTGCTTCATGGCCTGGTCTTTGTTCTTATGCTGGGAACGGTCGTTCTGGCATTGCGTGACCAGCCCGGTTGGAATGTGGGTAATACGCACCGCCGATTCCGTACGGTTAACGTGCTGGCCGCCCGCGCCGGATGCGCGATAAACGTCGATACGCAGGTCCGCCGGGTTGATTTCGATATCGATATCTTCATCAACTTCCGGGTAAACGAACGCGGAGCTGAAGGAGGTATGACGACGGCCGCCGGAGTCGAACGGGCTCTTACGCACCAGGCGGTGAACGCCGGTTTCAGTGCGCAGCCAGCCGTAGGCATAATCACCGATGATCTTGATGGTGACGGATTTAATACCGGCCACTTCACCTTCAGACTCTTCGATAATTTCGGTTTTGAAGCCGCGCGCTTCGGCCCAGCGCAGATACATGCGCATCAGCATGCTGGCCCAGTCCTGCGCTTCGGTACCGCCAGAACCTGCCTGAATATCGAGATAGCAGTCAGCGCTGTCGTATTCGCCGGAGAACATGCGACGGAATTCAAGCTGCGCCAGCTTTTCTTCCAGCACGTCGAGTTCTGCTACGGCTTCGTTAAAGGTTTCTTCGTCGTCGGCTTCGACGGCCAGCTCCAGCAAACCGGAAACATCTTCCAGCCCCTGGGCCATTTGATCCAGCGTATCTACGATAGCTTCGAGAGAGGAACGCTCTTTACCCAGCGCCTGTGCGCGTTCAGGTTCGTTCCAGACGTCCGGCTGTTCCAGCTCGGCGTTTACTTCTTCAAGACGCTCTTTCTTGGCATCGTAGTCAAAGATACCCCCTAAGAACGTCAGAGCGCTCCGTGAGGTCCTGAATACGGTTTTTTACCGGATTAATTTCAAACATGGTCTGTTTTCTTTTATGGACTTGTCAAAATGCGGTGATAAGAGCGGGATTGTACCGAATCCACGCCCTTTTTTATAGAGATTACTGCCGCTAAATTGGCCAGATATTGTCGATGATGATCTGAAGGGTGCGGTTACCGCGAAACTCGTTGATGTCCAGTTTGTACGCCAGCTCGACCTCGCGCACGCCGTTGTCCGGCCATACCGCCGTGTCAACGTTAAAGGCAATACCGTCCAGCAGCGGGCCGCCGCCGACCGGTTCAACCATCACTTTCAGATGACGTTCACCGACGATACGCTGTTGCAGCAGGCGGAAACGCCCGTCGAACAACGGTTCCGGGAACATCTGCCCCCATGGACCAGCATCGCGGAGCATTTGCGCCACGTCCATCGTCATCTCAAGCGGTGAAAGCTCGCCATCGGACACAACTTCCCCCTGCAGCAGGGCCGGGTCGATCCAGTCGGTGACCAGTTCACCAAACAGACGCTGAAACTCGTCGAACTTCGCCTCTTCCAGCGACAGGCCCGCCGCCATCGCATGGCCGCCAAACTTGAGCATCAGGCCCGGATACAGCGTATCAAGACGCTCTAGCGCATCACGCATGTGCAGACCCTGGATTGAGCGGCCAGAGCCTTTGAGCGTGCCGTCGCCCGCGGGGGCGAACGCGATCACCGGACGGTGGAAACGCTCTTTAATGCGCGACGCCAGAATGCCGACCACGCCCTGATGCCACTCAGGATGGTACATCGCCAGGCCGCCCGGCAGCGTATCGCCGCTGCGTTCAAGTTTTTCGCACAGGGTCAGCGCTTCGGCCTGCATCCCCTGCTCAATCTCTTTGCGGGTCTGGTTCAGCGCGTCCAGCTCATTGGCCAGCACGCGCGCCTCACCGATGTTGTCGCACAGCAGCAGCGCGACGCCAACGGACATATCGTCCAGTCTTCCGGCCGCGTTCAGGCGCGGCCCAAGGGCAAAGCCCAAATCGCTTGCCGCCAGCTTGAGCGGATCGCGGTTGGCAATCTCCAGCAGCGCCTTGATCCCCGGGCGGCACTTGCCTGCCCGGATGCGGCTTAAGCCCTGCCAGGTCAAAATGCGGTTATTGGTATCAAGCGGCACCACGTCCGCGACGGTACCCAGCGCCACCAGATCGAGATATTCGGCCAGGTTCGGTACGGCAATACCGCGGGAGTCGAACCAGCCCTTGTCGCGTAACAGGGTACGTAACGCCAGCATCAGATAAAACGCCACGCCCACGCCTGCGAGGGATTTCGACGGGAAATCGCAGTCGCGCAGGTTGGGATTAATAATCGCTTCCGCATCCGGCAGCGTTTCGCCCGGCAGATGGTGATCGGTGACCAGCACCGGGATCCCCAAAGCGTGAGCATGATCGACGCCCGCATGGGAAGAGATCCCGTTATCGACGGTCATGATCATCTGTGCACCGCGGGCGTGGGCCTGATCGACCACTTCCGGGCTGAGGCCATAGCCGTCTTCAAAACGGTTCGGCACCAGATACGTGACGTTATCGCAGCCCAGCGCGCGCAGGCTGAGCACGCTCAGCGCGGTGCTGGTTGCGCCGTCGGCGTCGAAATCCCCTACCACCACAATCCGCGTTCCCTCACGAAGCGCGTTGTAGAGCATTTCAGTGGCTTTTTCGATACCGCTCAGCTGCTGCCAGGGCAGCATCCCTTTCACGCTGCGTTCAAGATCCTCAGCGCTACGCACGCCGCGGCTGGCGTAGAGACGCTTAAGCAGCGCCGGGAGATCGTCTGGCAAATCAACCGGTTCAACCGCCTCGCGGCGGCGCAATTTTATTGGGGCTTTCACGCGGATTATTTACCACCAAACTGTTTCTGGTGCGCGTCGAGGAACTCTTTCATCTCTTTCGGTCCCTGATAGCCTGGAACGACATAGCCGTTGCTCAGGACAATCGCTGGCGTACCGTTAACGCCAAACTGCACGCCAAGCGCGTAGTGGTTAGCAATATCAATGTCGCAGGAGGCCGGCTTAACGCCTTTGCCGTTCATCGCGTCGTCAAACGCTTTGTTGCGGTCTTTCGCACACCAGATGGCCTTCATGTCCTGCTCTGGCTGGCTCTGCACGCCCGCGCGCGGGAAGGCCAGGTAACGTACGGTAATACCCAGCGCGTTGTAATCTTTCATCTCTTCATGCAGCTTGTGGCAGTAGCCGCAGGTGATGTCGGTGAAGACGGTAATGACGTGTTTTTCCTGCGCCGCCTTATAGACGATCATCTCTTTTTCGAGCGCGTTCAGGTTTTTCATCAGCAGCTGGTTGGTCACGTTTACCGGCTGCGCGCCGCTCACGTCGTACATTGGCCCCTGAATAATGTGTTTGCCGTCTTCGGTGACGTACAGCACGCCGCTGCTCGTCAGCACCGTTTTCATGCCGGCAACCGGTGCAGGCTGAATATCGCTGCCGGTGACGCCAAGCTTAGCCAGCGACTGTTTGATGGCGGCGTCGTCCGCATGGGCGAAACCGGTAAATGAGGCTGCCAGCAGGGTGAACAGCGCGAAAGACTTTTTCATAAGTGATCCTGTTACAATTCGTCGGCACTCACGCACGAGGGTGGTGCTGTTGGTGTAGCTGCCGCAGGCGTTCCGTCGCGACATGGGTGTAAATTTGCGTTGTGGAAAGATCGCTGTGCCCCAGCAGCATCTGCACCACGCGTAAATCAGCGCCGTGGTTTAACAGATGCGTCGCGAAGGCGTGACGCAATACGTGCGGCGAAAGCTTTTCACTGTCGATACCCGCCAGTGTGGCGTAATGCTTGATGCGATGCCAGAACGTTTGCCGCGTCATCTGCTGCGCGCGCTGGCTCGGAAACAGAACGTCGATAGACGCGCCGTTGAGCAGCCACGGACGACCATGCTCCAGGTACGTTTCCAGCCAGTAAACCGCCTCTTCACCCAGCGGAACCAGCCTTTCCTTGTTTCCTTTACCGATGACGCGCACCACGCCCTGACGCAGGCTGATGTCGCTCATCGTCAGACCAACCAGTTCCGAAACGCGCAGGCCGGTAGCATACAATAGCTCAAGCATGGCTTTATCGCGTAACTCCAGCGGCAGGTCAACTGCCGGTGACTGTAATAATCTCTCAACTTGTGCTTCGCTGAGATCTTTAGGCAGCCGCTGCGGGAGTTTAGGGGATGCCAGCAGCGCGCTGGGATCGTCCTCGCGGATCTTCTCACGATAGAGATGCTGGAACAGCCGACGCATGGCGCTGAGTAAACGTGCGGAACTGGTGGCTTTGTAGCCCCCTGCGATACGTTCCCCAAGCAGCGCCTGCAGGTCGTCACGCTGTGCACTCGCAAGGGATAAACCCCGGTGCGCAAGCCACTCCACCAGCATGGTGAGATCGCGACGGTAGGCGCTGAGGGTATTCTCGGCCAGGTTTTTCTCCAGCCACAGCGCGTCGAGAAACTGTTCGATCAGTGCGAGATCCTTTTCCACATCAGCCCCTTTGATTCTGCAGTCAGGCCATTATGCCTGATTGCGACCGGTTTCTGGTACACTACGCGCAAAGTCAAAGCAAGAATTGAGATAGTTACGCGATGAATATTGGTCTGTTCTATGGTTCCAGCACCTGCTACACCGAAATGGCGGCAGAGAAAATTCGCGACATCATTGGCCCGGAACTGGTGACGTTGCATAACCTGAAAGATGACGCGCTTACGCTGATGGAGCAGT
This sequence comes from Enterobacter sp. C6, assembly GCF_008122455.1. Taxonomy (NCBI): domain Bacteria; kingdom Pseudomonadati; phylum Pseudomonadota; class Gammaproteobacteria; order Enterobacterales; family Enterobacteriaceae; genus Enterobacter; species Enterobacter sp. C6. Next base: position 46,047 of record NZ_QPFW01000232.1, on the reverse strand, counting down.
ATGACGTGCTGATCCTCGGCATCCCGACATGGGATTTCGGCGAGATACAGGAAGACTGGGAAGCTATCTGGGACCAGCTTGATACGCTCAACCTCGAAGGCAAAATCATTGCCATGTACGGCATGGGGGATCAGCTGGGTTACGGGGAGTGGTTCCTGGACGCGCTCGGCATGCTGCATGATAAGCTGGCGCCGAAAGGGGTGTCGTTCATCGGCTACTGGCCAACCGAAGGTTACGAGTTCACCAGTAAAAAACCGATTATTGCCGACGGCGAGCTGTTTGTTGGGCTCGCGCTGGATGAAACCAACCAGTACGATCTCAGCGATGAGCGCCTGCAAAGCTGGTGCGAGCAGATCCTGAGCGAAATGGCAGAAAAGTTTAGCTAATGCGCGTTACCCCTGCGTCGTCTGTTGTAGCAACATCCGGCGCAGGTCTCGCCACTCGGCAGCATCCATACTGTCAGCCGCCAGCCACAGATGCTGGCAACGCCCGCCGTCCACCTTGCGTAACCGTAACATCATGCCGCAGTTGAGCATCCAGGGCATACCGAGGATATCCCACTCTTTACCCTGCCAGCGCAGGCGGGAATCCATCAGTAATTTAATCTCTCCCTGGCGGGCATTAATGCGACGCTGGCTGCGTACGCTGTCAAAAACGACAAACGACAGTAACAGCAGCCACAGCGGCGTATAGCTCAGCGGCCACGGCATCAGTAACACAATGGCCGCAACCAAGCCGTGGAGCAATAAAGACATCCACTGCGAGCGCCACGAGACGCGAAGATCAGATTGCCACAGGACCACGTTCCCGATTCCGTGTTTGAATTAATTGCACCATCCGTTGCAACTCGGTGTCGGCGGGTTTGCCGTGGTTCATCAGCCAGTTGAATAAATCCGGATCGTCAGACTCAAGCAGTCGAACAAACAGACGCTTATCATCGTCGCTTAAGGTGTCATACTCATATTCGAAGAAAGGCATGATGGAAATATCAAGTTCACGCATGCCGCGGCGGCACGCCCAGTGAATACGGGCCTTGTTGTTAATATCCATGTTCAGTTTCCTGCATTACGTTTGGCACAGTCGGTACCCCCTTCAGTGTTCTTTATTTCTCTACGGGGACACCAGCTAGTGTAACGTGTTTTTGACCGTTTCATTACTGGAATATTGCGATCGCCGAGCAGGCTTCCAGAATAATCCCCACAAAGACAGCGGATTACATTATTTTGCGTAGCGCTACGCATAACCGGTTTAAGGCACAAATGGTCTGCTGAAAGCGCTTGCATTGCCTGCAGGCTCTTTTACCATTAGGCATTATCAAAGCGTTAAGCAATTCAGGATATCGTTATGGCCTTTACACCATTTTCTCCTCGCCAGCCCGCCGCCTCTGCGCGTCTGCCGCTGACGCTTATTTCTCTTGATGACTGGGCGCTGGCAACGCTCACCGGTGCCGACGCCGAAAAATACCTGCAGGGCCAGGTGACCGCCGACGTCAGCCAGATGACTGAACACCAGCACCTGCTGGCCGCGCATTGCGACCCAAAAGGCAAAATGTGGAGCAACCTGCGCCTCTTCCGCCGCCAGGACGGCTTTGCCTTCATTGAGCGCCGCAGCCTGCAAGAGGCCCAGCTCAAGGAGCTGAAAAAGTACGCGGTCTTTTCCAAAGTCACTATCACCCCGGACGACGAACATGTCCTGCTGGGTGTGGCCGGTTTCCAGGCGCGTGCGGCGCTGAAAAATCTGTTCAGCGAACTGCCGGATGCGGAAAAGCAGGTGGTCAGCGAAGGCGCGACATCCATCCTGTGGTTTGAACACCCGGCGGAGCGTTTCCTGTTAGTTACGGATGCGGCAACTGCCGAACGCGTCACCGAAGCGCTGCGCGGCGAAGCGCAGCTCAACAACAGTCAGCAGTGGCTGGCGCTGAACATCGAAGCGGGTCTGCCGATCATTGACGCCGCAAACAGCGCGCAGTTTATTCCTCAGGCAACCAACCTGCAGGCGCTGGGGGGCATCAGCTTTAAAAAGGGCTGTTACACCGGCCAGGAGATGGTCGCCCGTGCGAAATTCCGCGGGGCAAACAAACGTGCGCTGTGGACGCTGGCGGGCCATGCCAGCCGTGTACCTGAAGCGGGTGAAGACTTAGAGCTGAAGATGGGTGATAACTGGCGCCGCACCGGCACCGTATTAGCCGCTGTACAGCTGGATGATGGACGCCTTTTGGTACAGGCCGTCATGAACAACGACATGGAGGCTGACAGCGTGTTCCGCGTGCGTGACGATGCGAACACACTGAGCATCGAGCCGCTGCCGTATTCTCTGGAAGAGTGATGCTGTATCGCCCGGTGGCGCTGCGCTTACCGGGCCTACGGTTTTGGTGTCCTCCCTCTCCCAGTGGGAGAGGGCCGGGGTGAGGGCAACCGTCCGCACGGTGTAAAAAACTACGCCTGCCCCACATAAAGATAAATCGCCAAAAAGTGGCACACGCTGCCGCCCAGCACAAAGCCGTGCCAGATGGCATGGTTGTACGGGATGCGCTTGCAGACGTAGAAAATCACGCCGAGCGAGTACACCACACCGCCTAAGGCCAGAAGCGTCACGCCCCCTACCGACAGTTTGACTGCCAGTTGATACACCACAATCAGCGACAGCCAGCCCATCGTCAGATAGGTGACCAGTGACAGCACCTTAAACCGGTGCGCTATGGTCAGCTTAAACAGGATCCCCAGCAGTGCCAGGCTCCAGATAACAATCATCAGGCCACGCGACAGCGGCGAGTTGAGCCCCACCAGCAAAAACGGTGTGTAGGTGCCTGCAATCAGAAGATAGATAGCGCAGTGGTCAAATTTCTTGAGCCACGTCTTGGCTCGCTGATGCGGGATCGCGTGATACAGCGTCGACGCCAGGAACAGCAGGATCATACTCCCGCCATACAGGCTGTAGCTGGTAATGGCCATCGCGCTGGCATTGGTGTCCACCGCCTGCACCAGCAATAACACTAAACCGACAATCCCAAACACCAGGCCAATGCCGTGGCTGATGCTGTTGGCTACTTCCTCAGCCAGCGAATATCCCTGTGCGATTAATGGTCTGCTCACCATACAAAACTCCGGGAAAACAAAAGATGATTATTCATCGCATAACTATGCTAACTGAGAATGATTCCAGTGAACACCTGTTAGCTAAAATAATTTCATTTCAAAATTTATACCTAAAAATCATAGATATAAAGAAATCTTTCACCTAACAATTGTTCACATAAAAATTTAATCATTATGAATCAAGAGCATAAAAATGGATCCTGCCGTCCGGGTGCATGTTATGATGTGACGATGAGGTCAGAATAAGAGTTATGCCATTGTGAGTATGTTCACCCATTCCGCCATTGCCAGTCTCAATAACCTGGAGATGATGGTCTACAACTATGTCATAAAAAATCGTGACAAAGTCATGTACATGACCATCCGCGAGCTGGCGGATGCGGCAGATGTCTCAACCACAACTATCCTGCGCTTTTGCCGCAAGCTTAACTGCGAAGGCTATTCTGAATTCCGCGTGCGCTTTAAGCTTTATCTTGAACAGAACGAGCCCCAGCAGGCGAACTTCGGTGCCAGCGAAATTATCAGCTTTTTTAAAAGCGTGAATAATGAAGAGTTCGACGCGTTATTAGATAGTGCGGTCGATATTATTTTATCGTCGGAACGTATTATATTTGTCGGCGCAGGCACGTCAGGCTCGCTGGCAAAATATGGCGCACGTTTCTTTTCTAATATCGGAAAATTCAGCAACCATATTGATGACCCTTATTTCCCGGTCACCAATGATATGGCGAAAAATGCGCTGGCGATCGTGCTCTCCGTCTCGGGCGAGACCGAGGAGATCCTGCGCTTCGCCAGCCAGTTCAGCCTGCATCACTGCAAAGTGCTCTCCATTACCAGCCATGAGCACTCGCGTCTCGCAAAGCTGGCAGACTTTAACCTCTCCTGGCATGTTCCTCAGACGCGTATTGCAGGCGTCTACGACATCACCACGCAAATTCCCGTCATTTATATTCTGGAGTCTCTGGGACGTAAACTGGCGAAGAAACTCACAGAATAAAACACCCTGTTTTTTTGATGTGACAAATCACATTATGCACACCTTGTTATATCGTGACATTTAATTTCGCTTTGCTAGACTCGATGCCAATAAGCCAATTACTGAGAATAGCAGCGATGAAAAAATTGACCTTACCAAAAGATTTTTTATGGGGCGGCGCGGTTGCGGCTCACCAGGTAGAAGGCGGCTGGAACAAAGGCGGTAAAGGGCCAAGCATTTGCGATGTATTGACCGGCGGCGCACACGGCGTGCCGCGCGAAATCACGCAAGAGGTGGTGCCGGGTAAATACTACCCCAATCATGAAGCTATCGATTTCCACGGCCATTATAAAGAAGACATCAAGCTGTTTGCCGAGATGGGCTTCAAGTGTTTCCGCACCTCTATTGCCTGGACGCGTATCTTCCCGAACGGTGACGAAACGCAGCCAAACGAAGAGGGTCTGAAATTTTACGACGACATGTTCGATGAGCTGCTGAAGTACAACATTGAACCGGTAATCACCCTCTCCCACTTCGAAATGCCGCTGCACCTGGTGAAGGAGTACGGTAGCTGGACCAACCGTAAAGTGGTCGATTTCTTTGTGCGCTTCGCGGAAGTGGTCTTCGAGCGCTACAAAAACAAGGTCAAATACTGGATGACCTTCAACGAAATCAACAACCAGCGAAACTGGCGCGCGCCGCTGTTCGGTTACTGCTGCTCGGGCGTGGTCTATACCGAACATGACAATCCGGAAGAGACCATGTACCAGGTCCTGCACCATCAGTTTGTGGCCAGCGCCCTGGCGGTGAAAGCCGCGCGCCGTATTAACCCGGAGATGAAAGTCGGCTGCATGCTGGCGATGGTGGCGCTCTATCCGTTCTCCTGCAAACCGGAAGACGTGATGTTTGCCCAGGAATCGATGCGCGAGCGCTATGTCTTTACCGATGTCCAGCTGCGCGGCTACTACCCGTCCTACGTGCTGAACGAATGGGAGCGCCGTGGCTTCTCCATTAAAATGGAAGCGGATGACGAGCAGATTCTGCGTGAAGGTACCTGCGACTACCTGGGCTTCAGCTACTACATGACCAACGCGGTGAAGGCGGAAGGCGGTACCGGCGATGCCATTTCCGGTTTCGAAGGCAGCGTGCCGAACCCGCACGTGAAGGCGTCCGACTGGGGCTGGCAGATTGACCCGGTGGGCCTGCGTTATGCCCTGTGCGAACTGTACGAACGTTACCAGAAGCCGCTGTTTATCGTGGAAAACGGGTTCGGCGCTTACGATAAAGTCGAAGAAGACGGCAGCATCAACGACGACTATCGTATCGACTACCTGCGTGCCCACGTGGAAGAGATGATCAAAGCCGTGACGCACGATGGCGTGGATCTGATGGGCTATACGCCATGGGGCTGTATCGACTGCGTGTCGTTCACCACCGGCCAGTACAGCAAGCGCTACGGCTTTATCTACGTGAACAAGCACGACGACGGCACGGGCGACATGTCGCGTTCCCGTAAGAAGAGCTTCGAGTGGTATAAAGGCGTGATTGCCAGCAACGGCGAGGCGCTGTGATTTTTTGCCCGGTGGCGCTGCGCTTACCGGGCCTACTACTCGTGTAGGCCCGGTAAGGCGAAGCCGCCACCCGGCTTTTATTTCCCGCCCGCCAGCTCTATAAAACTGCCCGTGACGTACGACGCCTTTTCGCTCAGCAGCCAGACAATCGCCTGGGCGACCTCTTCCGGCTGGCCGCCGCGCTGCATCGGCAGCAATGATTTCACGCGATCCACCCGCCCCGGCTCTCCGCCTGAGGCATGGATATCGGTATAGATCAGACCCGGACGGACGCAGTTAACGCGAATGCCCTGCGCCGCGACCTCAAGCGATAAACCCGTTGTCAGCGAATCCACCGCCCCCTTCGACGCGGCATAATCCACATATTCACCCGGCGCGCCCAGACGTGACGCCGCGGAAGAGACGTTCACTATCGCCCCACCCTTGCCGCCGTGTTTGAAGGACATGCGCTTTACCGCTTCCCGGCAGCAGAGGAAGTAGCCCGTGACGTTGGTCGCCAGGACGCGGTTAATGCGCTCAGCGGAGAGATTCTCGATAGTGGATTGCTCAAACAGAATTCCCGCATTATTGACCAGCGCGGTCAGCGGCTCACCTTCACGATCGAGGCTGTTAAACATCGCCAGCACCTGAGCTTCATCGCTGATGTCTGCACGGACGGCAAAGGCTTTACCGCCTGCATCCACAATCTGCCTGATGACGTCCGTCGCGGCGTTAATGTTGTGATGATAGTTCACCGCCACGGTGTAGCCTTCGCGAGCCAGCTGCAGCGCGGTGGCTTTACCGATGCCGCGGCTGGCGCCGGTGACCAGTGCAATTGCCATTCGCTTCTCCCAATAAAAAAGCCGGGTGGCGGCTTCGCCTTACCCGGCCTACGTTACTACAGCAGCACTATTACTGGTATTCGCTCATCGGCACGCAGGAGCAGAACAGGTTACGGTCGCCGTAGACGTCATCAAGACGCTTCACGGTCGGCCAGTATTTGTTCGCCACGCCTACCGGGAAGACCGCCAGCTCGCGGGAATAGCCGTGATTCCACTCTGCCACCAGCTCGTGCTGGGTGTGCGGGGCGTTAACCAGCGGGTTATCTTCCAGCGTCCACTCGCCGTCCTGTACGCGGTCGATCTCCATGCGGATGGCCAGCATCGCGTCGATAAAGCGGTCCAGCTCGGCTTTGCTTTCGGACTCCGTTGGCTCCACCATCAGCGTGCCCGCAACCGGGAACGACATGGTTGGCGCGTGGAAGCCGTAGTCGATGAGACGCTTGGCGATATCGAGCTCGCTAATACCGGTCTGCTCTTTCAGCGGACGAATATCCAGAATGCACTCGTGCGCCACGCGACCGTCACGGCCGGTATAGAGCACCGGGAAGGCGGACTTCAGGCGAGTCGCAATATAGTTGGCATTCAGGATCGCCACCTGGCTCGCCTGCTTCAGCCCTTCCGCGCCCATCATGCGGATATACATCCAGCTGATTGGCAGGATAGAGGCGCTGCCGAATGGTGCCGCAGAGACCGCGCCCTGACGGGTCAGCATGCCTTCAATCTGCACCACGCTGTGGCCCGGCACAAACGGTGCCAGGTGCGCTTTCACGCCGATAGGGCCCATGCCCGGGCCGCCACCGCCGTGCGGGATGCAGAAGGTTTTGTGCAGGTTCAGGTGCGACACGTCCGCGCCGATAAAGCCCGGAGAGGTAATGCCCACCTGAGCGTTCATGTTTGCGCCGTCGAGGTATACCTGACCGCCGAACTGGTGCACGACTTCACACACTTCACGGATGGTCTCTTCGTACACGCCGTGAGTGGACGGATAGGTCACCATGATGCAGGAAAGCTTGTCGCCCGCCTGCTCGGCTTTAGCACGCAGGTCGGCCAGATCGATGTTGCCGTTCTTATCGCACGCCACCACCACCACTTCCATGCCCGCCATCTGGGCAGAGGCCGGGTTGGTACCGTGGGCTGAGCTTGGGATCAGGCAGATATCGCGGTGGCCTTCGTTGCGGCTTTCGTGATAGTGACGGATCGCCAGCAGGCCCGCGTACTCGCCCTGCGCGCCGGAGTTCGGCTGCATGCAGAGCGCGTCATAACCGGTAAGCTTCACCAGCCAGTCGGAAAGCTGGTTGATCATCATGTGATAACCTTCCGCCTGCTCTGGCGGGCAGAACGGGTGCAGCTCGGAGAATTCAGGCCAGGTGATCGGGATCATCTCTGCCGCGGCGTTCAGCTTCATGGTACAGGAGCCCAGCGGGATCATCGCCTGGTTCAGCGCCAGATCCTTGCGCTCCAGAGAGTGCATGTAACGCATCATCTCGGTTTCGCTGTGATAGCGATTAAAGACCGGGTGCGTCAGGATGGCGTCGTTACGCAGCATGCTGTCCTGAATGGAGCGGCTGTCGAGCGCGACCTCTTTGTCGAGCGCATCAATGTCCAGACCGTGCGCGTCACCCAGCAGCACGCTGAACAGGTTCAGGATATCGTCACGGGTGGTGCTTTCATCCAGCGTAATGCCGACGGCGTTGTGGATGTCGCTGCGCAGGTTAATCTCTGCCGCATTCGCACGCGCCAGCACGGCCGCTTTGTCCGCCACGTCCACGCACAGGGTGTCGAAGTAGTGGGCGTGGCGCAGCTTAAGGCCTTTCTGCTGCAGACCGCAGGCCAGAATATCGGCCAGGCGGTGAATGCGGCTGGCAATGCGTTTCAGGCCAGCCGGGCCGTGGAACACGGCGTACAGGCTGGCGATGTTTGCCAGCAGCACCTGTGAGGTACAGATGTTGGAGTTCGCTTTCTCGCGGCGGATGTGCTGCTCGCGGGTCTGCATCGCCATGCGCAGCGCGGTGTTACCGGCAGCATCTTTGGAGACGCCGATAATACGGCCAGGCATGGAGCGTTTGAATTCATCTTTCGCGCCGAAGAACGCCGCGTGCGGACCGCCGTAGCCCATCGGCACGCCGAAGCGTTGTGCGGAGCCGAATACGATATCTGCGCCCTGTTTACCCGGCGCCGTCAGCAGCACCAGCGCCATAAAATCGGCGGCAACGCTGACAACCACTTTGCGGGATTTCAGCTCGGCAATCAGCGCGCCGTAGTCGTGTACTTCACCCGTCGTACCTACCTGCTGCAGCAGCACGCCGAAGACGTCCTGATGATCCAGCACTTTGTCAGCGTCGTCGACGATCACGTCAAAGCCGAAGGTCTCTGCGCGAGTACGCACCACGTCCAGCGTCTGCGGATGCACGTCCGCCGCGACGAAGAAGCGGTTGGCATTTTTCAGCTTGCTCACGCGTTTTGCCATCGCCATCGCTTCGGCGGCGGCGGTGGCTTCATCCAGCAGAGAAGCAGAGGCGATATCCATGCCTGTCAGGTCCAGCGTCACCTGCTGGAAGTTCAGCAAAGCTTCCAGACGGCCCTGGGAAACTTCTGGCTGATACGGGGTGTAAGCGGTGTACCAGCCCGGGTTTTCCAGCATGTTGCGCAGGATAACCGGCGGCAGCTGCACGTTGGTGTAGCCCATGCCAATGTAAGACTTATAGCGCTTATTCAGGCCGGCAATAGCCTTCAGCTCCGCCAGCGCGGCGAATTCCGTAGTGGCTTCCCCCACCTGAGGCGGCGTGGCAAGCTGGATGTCTTTTGGCACAATCTGGCCGATCAGTGCGTTTAATGAATCCGCGCCAACCGTCTTCAGCATCTCCTGCTGTTGCTGAGCATCCGGCCCAATGTGACGTTCAATGAAGGCGCCACGGTTTTCAAGCTGGCTTAAAGTCTGTGTCATGAGCGATGGTTCCTGAAACGTGCAGTGAATGTGTTTTCTCCCTCTCCCCAAAGGGGAGAGGGTTAATGACTTACTCGTCTTCTAACAGTGCTTCGTACGCGGTCGCATCCAGCAGCGCGGCAACCTGGGATTCGTCGCTGGCTTTGATCTTGAAGATCCAGCCGCCTTCATAAGGCTCGCTGTTCACCAGCTCTGGCGAATCGCTCAGCGCGTCGTTGACGGCAACGATTTCGCCGCTCACAGGGGCGTAGATGTCAGAGGCCGCTTTTACGGACTCCGCCACGGCGCAGTCGTCGCCCGCGCTAACGGTCGTGCCCACGTCAGGCAGGTCAACAAACACCATGTCGCCCAGCAGCTCTTGCGCGTGCTCGGTGATCCCTACGGTGTAAGTGCCGTCCGCCTCTTTGCGCAGCCACTCGTGTTCTTTGCTGTATTTCAGTTCTGCTGGCACATTGCTCATTGAAGTTCTCCTGATAAAAATGATTAGGCGACCGGCTTACCGGCGCGAACAAAAATCGGTTTGGTTACGTTGACCGGCATTTCACGGTTGCGGATTTGCACCACCGCCGTTTCGCCAATCCCCGCCGGCACGCGTGCCAGTGCAATACTGTAGCCCAGCGTCGGTGAGAAGGTTCCGCTGGTGATCACGCCTTCACGAGGATTGCCGTCAGCATCGGTAAAGCGCACCGGCAGTTCGCCGCGCAGCACGCCCTTCTCGGTCATCACCAGGCCCACCAGCTGTTCGGTGCCTTTCTCGCGCTGCATCTCCAGCGCTTCACGACCAATAAAGTCACGGTCAGCCGGTTCCCATGCGATGGTCCAGCCCATGTTGGCGGCGAGCGGAGAGACGCCTTCATCCATCTCCTGACCGTAAAGGTTCATCCCCGCTTCCAGACGCAGCGTATCGCGCGCGCCCAGACCCGCAGGCTTCACGCCCGCTTCCACCAGCGCACGCCAGAAATCAGCGGCCTTCTCGTTTGGCATCGCAATTTCGTAGCCCGCTTCACCGGTGTAGCCGGTGGTGGCGATAAACAGATCGCCCGCCTGCACGCCGAAGAACGGCTTCATGCCAGCGGTGGCGTTGCGCTGCTCGTCGTTAAACAGAGAGGCGGCTTTCGCCTGCGCGTTCGGCCCCTGCACGGCGATCAGCGACAGATCGTCACGGACGGTGATGTCGATGGCATAAGGTTCGGCGTGTTGGGTGATCCAGGAGAGGTCTTTTTCGCGGGTGGCGGAGTTTACAACGAGGCGGAAGAAATCTTCAGTGAAGTAATAGACGATAAGGTCATCAATCACGCCGCCCGAGGCATTCAGCATGCCGGTATAGAGCGCTTTACCCGGCGTCTTCAGTTTGGCGACGTCGTTTGCCAGCAGATAACGCAAAAACTCCCGGGTGCGGCTACCGTGCAGATCGACAATCGTCATGTGGGACACGTCGAACATACCGGCATCGGTGCGCACCGCGTGGTGCTCATCAATCTGCGAGCCGTAGTGCAGCGGCATCATCCAGCCATGGAAGTCCACCATGCGGGCGCCGCATAACACGTGTTGTTCGTACAAAGGAGTCTGTTGAGCCATCTTGTCCTCGTTGAAAAATTCACCGTGAAACCCGGTATCGGCACCGCGTTCGGGCACCGACGCAAACGTTCTCTTTTACCTGAACTTACCACCGAAACCGGCGGTTAACCATAAGGCAAAATGGGTCATCACATTAGCTTATGACCAAAAAACGCTAAAAAGCCTACAGAGTTATTCACTGGAAAAATGCGATTAACCCCGCACAAAATTAACAATGATCTAACAGGATTTAGCACATGGTGATATTTCGTGCGGAAAATCGGGCCGAATTTCCGTAACGAGAAAAACGCGACATTAGATTATCTAATGCGAAAAATGACGTGAAATTAGAATATTTCAAACGAGGGAATTTCCCCGGCGCAGAGGCCGGGAAAAGAAAGTGTGACAGGGGTCTAAATTAACGTAGCCAGTCCGGCAGGTCGTTAAGACCCATCGCCTGACGGAGGAGTTGGGGTTTAACGCCCGGAAGGGTGTCAGCAAGCTTGAGTCCGATGTCGCGCAGCAGTTTTTTCGCCGGATTCGCCCCAGCAAACAGCTCGCGGAAGCCCTGCATGCCCGCCAGCATCATCGCCGCACTGTGCTTGCGGCTGCGCTCGTAGCGGCGCAGATAGAGATGCTGCCCGATGTCCTTCCCTTCGCGATGCAGGCGACGCAGCTCCTCGACCAGCTCCGCCGCGTCCATAAAGCCAAGGTTAACGCCCTGCCCGGCCAGCGGATGAATGGTATGCGCCGCATCCCCCACCAGCGCCAGACGGTGCGCGGCAAACTGACGCGCGTAGCGGCCGGTTAACGGGAACACCTGACGCTCGCTTTCAAGCGTGCACAGGCCAAGGCGGTTATCAAAGGCCACGCACAGCGCCTGGTTAAAGGCGTCCGGCGTTGCCTCCTGCATCTGCTGGGCTTTCTCCGGCACCAGGGACCAGACAATCGAGCACAGGTGCGGATCGGCAAGCGGCAGGAACGCCAGTATGCCGTCGTTGTGGAAAATCTGGCGCGCCACGCCGCCGTGCGGCTCTTCGGTGCGGATCGTTGCCACCAGCGCGTGATGACGATAGTCCCAGAAGGTCAGCGGGATATCGGCTTTATTACGCAGCCAGGAGTTGGCACCGTCAGCACCGACCACCAGACGCGCGGTCAGCATGTCGCCGCTCTGCAGGGTGATAAACGCCTCGTTTTCGCCCCACGCCACCTGCTGGATCTGCGCAGGCGCAATCAGGGTCACGTCGCTGCACTGCTGTGCTTTCTGCCACAGCGCGTGGTGGATCACCGCGTTTTCAACAATGTGACCCAGATGGCTATAGCCCATGCTTTCATCATCAAAAGCAATATGACCAAAGCTGTCTTTATCCCACACTTCCATGCCGTGATAGCAGCTGGCGCGCTGTGCCACAATATCTGACCAGACGCCAAGGTGCGTCAGCAATTTCTCGCTGGCGGCATTGATCGCCGAGACGCGGAGTTCCGGCGGCGCATCCGGGACAACGGGCTGAGGCTGCTTTTGCTCCAGCACCGCCACGCGCAGGCCGCTGCCCTGTAAACCACAGGCCAATGCCAGTCCGACCATTCCGCCGCCAACGATGGCGACATCAACATTTTGCACGGTGATAACTCCTTAACGCGCGACCCAACCCAGGGTCCGCTGCGCCAGCACGTCACGTGCCGGAATGAATAGTTCCATCGCCATCAGCCCGAGGTTGCGGCCCGCAACCAGCGGTGCCCAGCGATTGGCAAAAAGATGGACCAGACCATCGGTCACACCGATGGTGGCCTCTTTATCCGCCTGGCGGCGCTTCTGGTAATGGCTCAGCACCGAATACGCCCCGCAGTCTTTTTGCTCACCCCACGCCTGCGAAAGGGTTTCCGCCAGGCTCATGACGTCGCGTAAACCAAGGTTGAACCCTTGCCCCGCGATGGGGTGCAGCGTCTGCGCGGCATTACCGACAAGCGCCAGACGATGGGAGATGGACTGAGACGCCGTAGTCAACGAAAGCGGGTAGACCGCCCGCTGGCCAGCATGGGTGATACGCCCCAGCCGCCAGCCAAAGGCTTTTTGCAGCTCGGTACAAAAACGTTCGTCTGACCAGGCCTTCACCTCTTCAGCCTTATCCTGCGAATGACACCACACCAGGGAACAGCGCCCGTCCGACATCGGCAGCATCGCCAGCGGGCCATGCTGCGTAAAGCGCTCAAACGCCCTGCCGTCGTGGTCAGCTGCGGTAGCGACGTTCGCAATGACCGCCACCTGGCCGTAAGGCTGCTGGCGCCACTCCACGCCACACTGGGCGCCGAGCGACGAGCGCGAACCGTCCGCGGCGACCAGAAGCTGGCCTTCAAGGACGGTGCCGTTTTCCAGCGTCACGCTAACCGACGCCTCACTACGGCTCACGCTGGCCACACGCGCCGGACAATGCAGCGTAACGCCCGGCGCGTCCTGAAGCAGGCGGAACAGACGCAATCCGACGTCATGCAGCTCAACAACCTGCCCAAGAGCATCAATACGATAATCCTGCGCGTCCAGGGTGACAAAGCCAGCATGGCCGCGATCGCTGACGTGAACGGTTTTAATTGCCGTGGCGCAGTCGGCAATGGCCTGCCAGATGCCAATGCGGGAAAGCTGCTGGCAGGTGCCCTGCGCGAGCGCAATGGCGCGTGCATCAAAACCGGGGTGGTTGGACGCCTCTGGCGCAACGGCTTCCACCAGGTGCACCGGAAGCTGGCCTTTCGTCAAATGTGAAATGGCCAGTGCCAGCGTAGCCCCGGTCATGCCGCCGCCAACGATAATCACGCTCATGCGCGTGCCGCTGCCATCAGCGCCTCAATATCGTCAGCGTTTTTCACGACGCTCGCGGTCAGGTTTTCGTTACCGGTTTCGGTAATCACGATGTCGTCTTCAATACGAATGCCAATCCCGCGGTACTCTTCAGGCACGTCGGCATCCGGCGCGATATACAGACCCGGCTCCACGGTTAACACCATGCCCGGCTCCAGCACGCGCGAACGGTCGGTGCCGTAAGCGCCAACGTCATGCACGTCCATCCCCAGCCAGTGGCTCAGGCCGTGCATGAAATACGGTCGATGCGCATTTTCAGCAATCAGGGTGTCGACATCCCCTTTCAGGATCCCGAGCCTGACCAGACCGGTAATCATGATGCGCACCACTTCACCGGTCACTTCCTGCATGGAAGTTCCAGGGCGATACAGCCTGAGCGCCGTCTCAAGGGATTCGAGAACAATGTCGTAAATCGCGCGCTGTGCCGGCGAGAATTTACCGTTCACCGGGAAGGTTCGGGTGATATCCCCCGCGTACCCCTGATATTCGCAACCGGCGTCAATCAGCACCAGATCGCCGTCGCGCAATGCGCTTTCGTTTTCGGTGTAGTGCAGAATGCAGCCGTTTTCCCCGCCGCCAACGATGGTGTTGTAGGAGGGATAGCGCGCGCCGTGGCGGTTAAATTCGTGGTGAATTTCGCCTTCCAGCTGGTATTCGAACATCCCGGGACGGCATTTCTCCATCGCGCGGGTGTGCGCCAGCGCGCTGATTTCGCCCGCACGGCGCATCAAATTCAGCTCTTCTTCAGACTTGAACAGGCGCATCTCATGCACCACCGGACGCCAGTCCGTCAGCGTGGCCGGTGCGGACAGGTTCTGGCGCGAGCCTTTGCGCAGCTTATCCAGCGCGGTGAAGACAATCTCATCAGCGTACGCATATTCGCCCTGCGCGTGATAGAGCACGTCGAGGCCGTTAAGCAGCTGATAGAGCTGCTGGTTGATTTCGCTAAACGCCAGCGCGCGGTCAACGCCCAGCTTTTCCGGTGCGGCCTCTTGCCCTAAGCGGCGGCCAAACCAGATTTCGGCCGTCAGATCGCGCACGCGGTTGAAAATCACGCTGTGGTTATGGGTGTCATTGCTCTTAATCAGCACCAGTACCGCTTCCGGCTCGTTAAAGCCGGTGAAGTACCAGAAGTCGCTGCTCTGGCGATAGGGATATTCGCTGTCGGCGCTGCGCGTCACTTCGGGGGCAGCAAAAATCAGCGCGGCGCTGCCCGGCTGCATTGTTGCCAGCAGCGCCTGACGGCGGCGCGAATACTCTTGACTTGAGATAACCATGACACCCTCCTGTGCGTTATTTTTCTTAATGTAAGGTTGGCTTGCGGACTTCCGGCGCGGTCGGCTGTGAGCGCGTGAAGTTGTCGTGGCACAGCAGTGCCGCCACGCGCACGTACTCGATGATCTCTTCGAGAGACATTTCCAGCTCTTCCTGGTCTTCGTCTTCGTCGTAGCCAAGCTGGGCGATGTTGCGCAGATCGTCGATCGCTTCACCCGCTTCGCCGGTGACTTTATCCAGTTTAGGCTGCGTGACGCCCAGACCTAGCAGATAGTGATTTACCCAGCCGGCCAGCGCATCGGCGCGATCGAACACGCTGACGTCGTCGCCTTCAGGCAGATAAAGCTGAAAAAGGAAGCCATCGTCTTCCAGCGAATCACTGATGGCGGCATGCATTTTACGCAGCGCTTCCGCCAGCTCGTGACCAAACGCCAGCCCTTCATTCGTGAGGTCGTGGATCAGCGGCTGCCATGAGCTGTCGCTGTTTCCGCCGCACAGCATGCCACTGATCAGACCGTGCATTTCGGCAGGGGTTAAACCGACTCCCTGCTGGTTCAGTAACTGGTTTAAATCCTTGTAACCAGGCATTTCGTTCTGTATAGACATGAGCATTCGTCGTCAAAGGGGGGAAGTTTCATGATATGCTACCACTTTGGACCCTGGTGATACCAGAAAAGGGCTTGTATCTTCACATCAGGGTAGCTATAGTGTCGCCCCTTCGCAGCCCCCGGGGCAGTAAGCGAAGGCAGCGCAGTCAATCAGCAGGAAGGTGGCATGTCTGCACAACCCGTCGATCTCCAGATTTTTGGCCGTTCACTGCGAGTGAATTGTCCGCCTGAACAAAGGGATGCTTTGAATCAGGCAGCGGACGATTTGAATCAGCGGTTGCAAGATCTAAAAGAACGCACTAGAGTCACAAATACTGAGCAGCTGGTTTTCATCGCCGCGTTGAACATCAGCTATGAACTGACTCAGGAAAAAGCGAAGACCCGCGACTACGCGGCAAGCATGGAGCAGCGCATTAAAATGCTCCAGCAGACCATAGAACAGGCATTGCTTGATCAAGGTCGCAATCCCGAAAGACCGGGACCCAAGTTTGAATAACACTTCTCAGTTGACTATGGTAGAGTAACTGTGAAGACAAAATTTCTCTGAGATGTTCGCAAGCGGGCCAGTCCCCTGAGCCGATATTTCATACCACAAGAATGTGGCGCTCCATGGTTGGTGAGCATGCTCGGTCCGTCCGAGAAGCCTTAAAACTATGACGACACATTCACCTTGAACCAAGGGTTCAAGGGTTACAGCCTGCGGCGGCATCTCGGAGATTCCCTCTCTTTTCTTCTACCGACTACCATGACTCAATTCCCTGAAGTTTCTGCTTCACGCCAGGACATCCGTCAGCTCATTCGTCAGCGCCGCCGTGCGTTAACCGCCGATCAGCAAGCGCATTTTGCCCAGCAGGCCGCCGCCCGTATGATGGCGTATCCCCCTGCCGTGATGGCGCACACCGTTGCGCTATTTCTGTCGTTTGATGGAGAGCTGGATACCCAACCGCTGATAGAACAGCTCTGGCGCGCCGGGAAGAAGGTTTATCTGCCGGTTCTGCACCCGTTTAGCGACGGTAATCTGCTGTTTCTGCACTACCACCCGCACAGCGAGCTGGTGGTGAATCGCCTGAAAATCACCGAGCCGAAACTCGACGTGCGCGACGTGCTGCCGCTGTCGCAGCTGGATGTGCTGATTACGCCGCTGGTAGCGTTTGATGAACAGGGCCAGCGTTTAGGGATGGGCGGCGGCTTTTACGACCGGACGCTGCAAAACTGGCAGCAGTACGGGGTGCAGCCGGTAGGCTACGCGCATGATTGTCAGGGCGTGGAGGCGTTGCCGGTGGAGAAGTGGGATGTGCCGTTGCCTGCGGTAGTGACGCCATCGAAGTTGTGGGAGTGGTGAAACAGGCAGCCTGATGCCCTCACCCCAGCCCTCTCCCACAGGGAGAGGGTGAAAACATAAAAAACGGTAACTATCGTTACCGTTTTGCATTTACCTCGCACCATCAGTACAGCAGACGCGCGCGAATCGTCCCCGCAATAGACTTCATGCTCAGCAACGCTTTCTCGGCAACATCGTCATCCGCTTCGATATCAATGACCACGTAACCCATCTGCGAGTTCGTTTGCAGATACTGCGCGGCGATGTTGACGCCCTGCTCGGCAAAGATCTGGTTGATCGCGGTCAGAACGCCCGGACGGTTTTCGTGGATATGCAGCAGACGACGGCCACCGTGCAGCGGCAGCGACACTTCCGGGAAGTTCACCGCAGAGAGCGTAGAACCGTTGTCGGAATATTTGCTCAGCTTACCCGCGACTTCCAGACCGATATTCTCCTGCGCTTCCTGGGTAGAACCGCCAATGTGCGGCGTCAGGATCACGTTGTCGAACTCGCACAGTGGAGAGGTAAACGGATCGCTGTTGGTGGCAGGCTCCGTCGGGAACACGTCAATGGCCGCGCCCGCCAGGTGCTTACGCTTCAGCGCATCCGCCAGTGCCGGGATATCGACAACCGTGCCGCGCGCGGCGTTAATCAGCAGTGAGCCTGGCTTCATCAGCGCCAGCTCTTCCGCGCCCATCATGTTTTTGGTGGACGCATTTTCCGGCACGTGCAGGCTCACCACGTCGCTCATGTTCAGCAGATCAGAGAGGTGTTGAACCTGGGTGGCGTTACCCAGCGGCAGCTTGCTTTCGATATCGTAGAAAAACACGTGCATACCCAGGGATTCCGCCAGAATACCGAGCTGCGTACCGATGTGGCCATAGCCGATAATCCCCAGCTTTTTACCACGCGCTTCATAGGAGCCAGACGCCAGCTTGTTCCACACGCCGCGGTGCGCCTTGGCGTTCGCTTCAGGAATGCCGCGCAGCAGCAGCAGCAGTTCGCCAATCACCAGCTCCGCCACGGAACGGGTGTTGGAGAACGGGGCGTTGAAGACGGGAATACCGCGTTTGGCTGCAGCATTCAGGTCAACCTGGTTGGTACCGATGCAGAAGCAGCCGATAGCCACCAGCTTTTCCGCCGCAGCAATAACGTCTTCAGTCAGGTGAGTACGGGATCGCAGGCCAATGAAGTGGGCATCACGGATGGACGCTTTCAGCTCTTCGGTATCGAGCGCCCCTTTGTGAAATTCGATGTTGGTGTAACCTGCCGCACGAAGGCTATCGATTGCTTTTTGATGCACGCCCTCGACCAGCAGGAATTTAATCTTGTCTTTCTCCAGTGATACCTTTGCCATTTACCCGACCCTGTTTTTGTCTGAACTGATGTTGTGCTGGATATGAATCCGCTGTAGCCAACATATCAAAAAAAACTATTGCAGCAATATGAACGTTTGCGTCGGCACTCTGAAGAAAAGTCATACAGAGCAAAATGTCAGAGGAAAATGCTATGGAAATTTACAAACGCGGCAGGATCGGCAAAAGAGGCTCAAAAACGTGACACAAGTCACCGAATTTAGCTTTTCAAAAATTTTTTAGCGGGGGGAGGACTCCCCCCGTCAGATCATTTTACGATGGTTTTCACGCCGTCAGCGGTGCCGATCAGTGCCACATCCGCGCCACGATTGGCGAATAGCCCTACGGTCACTACGCCTGGGATAGCGTTGATGGCATTTTCCAGCGCAATCGCGTCGAGAATTTCCAGACCGTGAACGTCGAGGATCACGTTACCGTTGTCGGTGACTACGCCCTGACGATATTCCGGACGACCGCCCAGCTTCACCAGCTGACGGGCAACCGCGCTACGCGCCATCGGGATCACTTCGACCGGCAGCGGGAAATTGCCCAGAATGTCGACCTGCTTGGAGGCGTCTGCGATGCAGATAAACTTGTCCGCAACGGAGGCGATGATTTTTTCGCGCGTCAGCGCCGCGCCGCCGCCTTTGATCATCTGCATGTGGCCGTTGATTTCATCCGCGCCATCAACGTAAATCCCCAGACGATCCACTTCGTTGAGATCGAAAACGGTAATGCCGAGGCTTTTCAGCTTTTCCGTGGAAGCATCAGAGCTGGAAACCGCGCCCTCGATCTGCCCCTTCATCGTGCCCAGCGCATCGATAAAGTGTGCCGCGGTTGATCCCGTACCGACACCGACAATGGTACCCGGCTGTACGTACTGGAGAGCGGCCCATCCTACTGCTTTTTTCAGTTCATCCTGCGTCATGATCGTTTTGCCTGTGGTGTGAAAACTCAGGGCGCATTATAGAACACGTCGAATGGAATTCGTCTGCCACAAAGGGAAAATTGTGTCATAGTGCAGAATAAGCAAAATTAAGGAGCCAGCCAGAGCAATGAAACGTCCGGACTACAGAACACTACAGGCACTTGATGCAGTTATTCGTGAACGAGGTTTTGAGCGCGCGGCGCAAAAGCTTTGCATCACGCAGTCCGCCGTATCACAGCGTATCAAACAGCTTGAAAATATGTTCGGTCAGCCGCTGCTGGTGCGTACCGTGCCACCACGGCCAACCGAGCAGGGACAAAAGCTCCTCGCCCTGCTGCGCCAGGTTGAACTGCTGGAAGACGAGTGGCTGGGTGACGAACAAACGGGCTCTACGCCGCTGCTGCTCTCTCTGGCGGTCAACGCCGACAGTCTGGCGACCTGGCTGCTGCCGGCCCTGGCGCCGGTATTAGCTGACTCCCCTATCCGCCTGAATTTACAGGTTGAAGATGAAACCCGTACCCAGGAGCGCCTGCGTCGCGGTGAGGTAGTTGGGGCGGTCAGTATCCAGCCTCAGGCGTTGCCGAGCTGCCTTGTCGATCAGTTAGGCGCACTGGATTACCTGTTTGTGGGTTCAAAAGCCTTTGCCGAGCGCTACTTCCCGAACGGCGTCACCCGCGCGGCGCTGCTGAAAGCCCCTGCCGTGGCGTTCGACCATCTGGACGATATGCATCAGGCGTTCCTGCAGCAAAACTTCGATCTGCCGCCGGGCAGCGTGCCGTGCCATATCGTTAACTCGTCTGAAGCCTTCGTGCAGCTTGCGCGTCAGGGCACCACCTGCTGCATGATCCCGCATCTGCAGATTGAGAAAGAATTGAAAAGCGGTGAGCTGATTGACTTAACGCCGGGGCTGTATCAGCGTCGGATGCTCTACTGGCACCGTTTTGCGCCGGAAAGCCGGATGATGCGCAACGTCACTGAGGCGCTGCTGGCGTACGGGCACAAGGTGTTGAGACAGGATTAAAAAATAAGCCGGGTGGCGGCTTCGCCTTACCCGGCCTACAGATTACTGAGCCGGTTTCGGCTGTGCTGCAACGGGTTCCAGCTGGAAGACCACATCCACCTGATCGTCGAACTGAATGGTTGGCTGCTCGTAAGTTTCCTGAGCGGACACCGGGGCTGCATCAGCCTTCATCATCCGTACCATCGGGCTTGGCTGGTAGTTAGAGACGTGGTAACGCACGCTGTAAACCGGGCCGAGCTTGCTCTTAAAGCCAGAAGCCAGCTGTTCCGCCTGGTGAATGGCATCATCAATCGCCGCTTTACGCGCTTCGTCTTTGTATTTCTCCGGTTGCGCAACGCCCAGCGACACGGAACGAATTTCGTTCAGACCCGCCTTCAGCGCACCATCCAGCAGCGAGTTAAGCTTATCCAGCTGACGCACGGTCACTTCAACGGTACGCACGGCGCGGTAGCCTTTCAGGATGCTTTTACCATTCTGGTAGTCGTAATCGGGTTGAGTACGCAGGTTCGCAGAGTTGATATCTTTTTTACCGACGCCGTTCTGCTCGAGGAAAGAAAGGTATTGCGCAACACGATCGTCAGCCTGCTTCTTGGCAGATGCCGCATCTTTCGCAGCCACATTGACTTCAATTGCCAGGGTTGCAACATCGGGTACCGCGTCCACGCTTGCGGTGCCAGAAGTGACGATGTGCGGGCCATCCGGCAGTTCACTTGCCTGCGCCGACACCGCACCAAAACTTACTAATGCCGCCAGGGCCATCACCTTAAACTTCACTGTTATTCCTCCATGTTGCGAAGAGTGCCCATTAACAGGGCGCATGCCAGCAAGCTTAGCGGGTCTTGTTCAGTTGTCCATAAGACAAGGATTAGTTGAACAATTCCTGAACGTGGTGAATTCCCTCTTTTGCCAGCTGAAAAGCAATAAACCACATCACCAGCCCCACCAGGATATTAATGATGCGCTGGGCTTTGGCCGTACGCAGACGAGGTGCCAGCCATGCCGCCAGAATGGCGAGACCGAAGAACCAGAGGAACGAGGCGCTGACCGTACCGAGCGCAAACCAGCGTTTCGGCTCTACGTCCAGTTGACCGCCCAGGCTGCCCAGCACCACAAAGGTGTCCAGATAAACATGCGGATTAAGCCAGGTGACCGCCAGCATGGTGACGATAATCTTCCAGCGACCCTGCTTCATGACCTCCGCGCTCGCCAGTTCGAGGTTGCTGCTCATCGCCGTTTTCAGGGCACCAAAACCGTACCAGAGCAGAAACGCCACGCCGCCCCAGGTGACCAGCGCCAGCAGCCAGGGAGACTGCATCAGCAATGCGCTGCCGCCAAAAATCCCGGCACAGATCAGCAGTAAATCGCTTACCGCGCACAGCAGGGCAATCATCAGATGATACTGGCGGCGGATGCCCTGATTCATCACGAACGCATTTTGCGGGCCGAGCGGAAGGATCATGGCCGCGCCTAATGCAAGCCCTTGAAAATAATAAGATAGCATGACGATTTTCTCGCAGTGTTGTTCTGGAAGCCGACTATACTGCGCGAATCACATTAGAGGAAATGGATAATTTTAATTGGGGATTAGCGGGGCTTATAAAAATAAAGCCCGGTGGCGCTAGCGCTTACCGGGCCTACGGGTGACGTTATTCTGCTTCTTTAACTTTTTTGACGTTTACGTCCATCTGCGGATACGGGAAGCTGATGCCGTTGGCGTCGAAGTCGCGCTTAATGCGTTCCAGCACGTCCCAGTACACGTTTTGCAGATCGCTGCTCTTGCTCCAGATACGCACCACGAAGTTAATGGAGGACGCGCCCAGTTCGTTCAGACGAACCGTCTGCTCTTTGTCTTTCAGAATGCGATCGTCTGAAGCAATGATGTTGCTAATCAGCGACTTCACCTGATCGATATCGGAGTCGTACGCCACGCTGATAATCAGCTCATTACGACGCACCGGTTCACGGGAGAAGTTAATGATGTTGCCCGCGATGATTTTCCCGTTCGGCACGACCACGATGCGGCCATCGACGGTACGCATGGTCGTTGAGAAAATCTGCACCTGCAGCACGGTTCCGGCAATGCCGCCAAGGTCAACGTATTCGCCGGAGCGGAACGGACGGAAGGTGACCAGCAAAACGCCTGCCGCCAGGTTTGAAAGCGAGCCCTGCAGCGCCAGACCAATGGCCAGACCGGCGGCACCGAGAACGGCAATGACGGAGGCGGTCTGCACGCCCACACGGCCCAGCGCCGCAATCAGCGTAAAGGCGATAATGCCGTAGCGCACCAGTGCGGAGAGGAAGTCAGCCACCGTGGCGTCAATGTGACGGGCCAGCATGACGCGGTTAACCGCGTTAGATACGATACGCGCCACGATCATCCCGACGATGATGATGGCAATCGCCGCGACGATGTTCACGGCATAGCTCAGCAGCAGCGCCTGGTTACGCACCAGCCAGTTACCGGCGTTATTGATGCTGTCTACAACATCGAGTTGTTCCATTTATTCTTCCTTTTGTTAAACCAAAACACAAAATCCATCCCCCATGGAGACAGGCAGGTCCGTAAAGGGTAAACAAAAAGCGCAAGTATTGCCAAAGAGATCACAAAAACCGGTCTGGCAGGGTATTGAAAAAGCATAAAAAAAGGCCCGCATTTGCGGGCCTTCTGATGCTGTTAGCAGCTCAAATTACAGAA
Source organism: Enterobacter sp. C6 (assembly GCF_008122455.1). Taxonomy (NCBI): domain Bacteria; kingdom Pseudomonadati; phylum Pseudomonadota; class Gammaproteobacteria; order Enterobacterales; family Enterobacteriaceae; genus Enterobacter; species Enterobacter sp. C6. The sequence goes on along the minus strand of NZ_QPFW01000232.1, from coordinate 23,029 downwards.
CGTCGATCGCGTTCAGTTCTTTGAAAGCCTGCTCCAGACGGGTCACCATGGACGTCTGGGCAGCGCGCAGCCATACGCGTGGATCGTAGTATTTCTTGTTCGGCTGGTCTTCGCCTTTCGGGTTGCCCAGCTGGCCCTGCAGGTAAGCTTCGTTCGCTTTGTAGTACTGCAGGATACCGTCCCATGTTGCCCACTGGGTGTCGGTATCGATGTTCATTTTCACTACGCCGTAGCTTACGGAGTCTTTGATTTCCTGAGCAGAAGAACCGGAACCGCCGTGGAAGACGAAGTTCAGGCTGTTGTGCGGCAGGTTGTGTTTCTTGGAAACGTATTCCTGAGAATCACGCAGGATGGTTGGGGTCAGAACCACGTTGCCTGGTTTGTAAACGCCGTGTACGTTACCGAAGGACGCTGCAATGGTGAAGCGTGGGCTGATTTTGCTCAACTCGGTGTAAGCGTAATCAACGTCTTCTGGCTGGGTGTACAGTGCAGAAGCGTCCATGTGGCTGTTGTCCACGCCGTCTTCTTCACCACCGGTGCAACCCAGTTCGATTTCCAGGGTCATGTCCATTTTGGCCATGCGCGCCAGGTACTTAGAGCAGATTTCGATGTTTTCGTGCAGTGACTCTTCAGACAGGTCGATCATGTGAGAAGAGAACAGTGGCTTACCGGTTGCCGCGAAGTGTTTTTCACCCGCGTCCAGCAGACCGTCGATCCACGGCAGCAGTTTCTTCGCGCAGTGGTCAGTGTGCAGGATAACTGGAACACCGTAGTGCTCAGCCATCTGGTGAACGTGGTGCGCACCAGAGATAGCGCCCAGGATTGCAGCACCCTGAGGAATGTCAGTTTTCACGCCTTTACCTGCGATGAACGCAGCGCCGCCGTTAGAGAACTGAACGATAACTGGAGCTTTAACTTTAGCAGCAGTTTCCAGTACGGCGTTGATGGAGTCGGTACCCACGCAGTTAACTGCTGGCAGAGCGAAGTTGTTTTCTTTAGCTACCTGGAACACTTTCTGTACGTCATCACCAGTGATAACGCCAGGTTTTACGAAATCAAAAATTTTAGACATGTTGCTTAGTCCTGTATCTTCGGCCGTTAGAAAAGGTGCGAGCTCTTAAAAGCGCGCTGAAAATTGGGCAGGTTTCCCTGCCCTTGAATGGCTTACTTCTTAGCGCGCTCTTCGAGCATTGCTACTGCTGGCAGTACTTTGCCTTCCACGAATTCGAGGAATGCGCCGCCACCAGTGGAGATGTAGGAGATCTTGTCAGCGATACCGAACAGGTCGATTGCTGCCAGGGTGTCACCACCGCCTGCGATAGAGAACGCTTCGCTGTCTGCGATAGCGTTAGCAACGATTTCAGTCCCTTTGCGGAAGTTCGGGAATTCGAACACGCCTACCGGACCGTTCCACAGGATAGTTTTTGCGTTTTTGAGGATTTCAGCCAGTTTCTGTGCAGAAACGTCGCCCAGGTCCAGAATCTGCTCTTCATCTTTGATGTCGTTTACAGACTTCAGAGTCGCGGTTGCGGTTTCGGAGAACTCGGTCGCGACGCGAACGTCAGTTGGAACCGGGATATCGCAGGTGCTCAGCAGGCGTTTGGCTTCGTCAACCAGATCTGCTTCGTACAGGGATTTACCCACGTTGTGGCCCTGAGCGGCAACGAAGGTGTTCGCGATACCACCGCCAACGATCAGCTGGTCAGCGATTTTAGACAGGGAATCCAGAACGGTCAGTTTGGTAGAAACTTTAGAACCACCAACGATAGCCACCATTGGACGAGCAGGTTCTTTCAGTGCTTTACCCAGCGCTTCCAGTTCGTCAGCCAGCAGAGGACCGGCACACGCTACGTCTGCGAATTTACCGATACCGTGGGTTGACGCCTGCGCGCGGTGAGCCGTACCGAAGGCATCCATCACGAATACGTCGCACAGTGCAGCATATTTTTTGGACAGGGTCTCGTCGTCTTTCTTTTCGCCTTTGTTGAAGCGAACGTTTTCCAGAACAACCAGTTCACCGGCTGCAACGTCAACGCCGTCCAGGTAATCTTTCACCAGGCGAACCGGGTTGGACAGTTTGTCTTTCAGGTAATTAACCACTGGCAGCAGAGAGAACTCTTCGTTGTACTCGCCTTCAGTTGGACGACCCAGGTGGGAGGTGACCATCACTTTCGCGCCCTGCTTCAGAGCCAGTTCGATGGTTGGCAGAGATGCACGGATACGCGCGTCGCTGGTCACTTTGCCATCTTTAACCGGTACGTTCAGATCGGCACGGATGAAAACGCGTTTACCAGCCAGATCCAGATCGGTCATCTTAATTACAGACATGGTGAATCCTCTCGTTGATTCTTAAAGTTTTGCAGACGCACAATGCGTCTTACCTGAAACCTTGAGCGGCCATTGCTAACGTGGTGTCGAGCATTCGGTTAGCAAAGCCCCATTCGTTATCACACCAGACCAGCGTCTTGATAAGGTGTGCACCACTAACCCTCGTTTGCGTGCCATCAACGATGGCGCTGTGCGGGTCGTGGTTAAAATCTACTGAGACCAACGGTAATTCCGTATAGTCAACTATACCATGAAATGCCCCCTGTGCCGCTTTTTGCAGCAACAGGTTGACTTCACAGGCTTTTACCGGTTTTTTCACCGTCACGCTGAGGTCGATCGCGGTGACGTTGATCGTTGGAACACGCACGGCAATCGCTTCAAACCGGTCATTAAACTGCGGAAAAATTCGGGTGATCCCTGCCGCCAGTTTCGTATCCACCGGAATGATTGACTGGCTCGCCGCGCGAGTGCGTCGTAAATCCGGATGGTAGGCGTCGATAACCTGCTGATCGTGCATGGCGGAGTGAATCGTGGTCACGGTGCCGGATTCAATGCCATACGCATCGTCTAACAGTTTGATGACCGGAATAATGCAGTTGGTGGTACAGGAGGCGTTGGAAACAATGCGGTGTTCGGCCTGCAGCTCATGCTGGTTGACGCCAAACACGACGGTCGCGTCGAGGTCGTTACTGCCGGGATGAGAAAACAGGACTTTTTTCGCGCCGGCAGCCAGATGCGCTTCGCCATGTTCGCGGTTGCCGTAGACACCGGTACAGTCAAGCACCACATCCACACCCAGTTCACGCCAGGGTAGCCCGGAGATGCTGTTCTCATGCAGCACACGAATAGCGTCGTCACCCACAAAGAGCTGATCTCTTTCCTGGCGCACATCCCAGGCAAAGCGTCCGTGGCTGGTGTCATATTTCAACAAATGCGCCATGCCCGTAGCATCCGCCAGTTCATTGATTGCCACCACGGTTATTTCCGCCCGACGTCCGGATTCATACAAAGCACGAACCACATTACGTCCGATGCGACCGAAGCCATTAATCGCTACGCGTACGGTCATAGATCTCCTGCAAAGCAATCCCTGAGTTTGAGGTGGCTGAAAGAGTAATCCAGCTACGCCCGAAGGGGAATCCTTGCTGTCACAAACTGCGATTGATTGGTCAATTGTCGAACATTTAATCGACTGAAACGCTTCAGCAAGAATAAGCGAATCGGGGAATAAAAGGAATGTCTGTCCAGATGAATAAGCGAGCTATATGACTTGCGTCACATTTTAGGTGGAATAATTTACGGCGAGGTAAAAGCAAAACGGTAACCGAGAGGTTACCGTTTTTAGTGTTTGCACCCTCTCCCGGTGGGAGAGGGCTGGGGTGAGGGCATCAGCCCGCACCGTACAAACAATTACAGCAGTTCTTTCGCTTTCGCGACAACGTTCTCAACGGTGAAGCCGAACTCTTCGAACAGCAGCTCTGCCGGAGCAGACTCACCGAAGGTGGTCATACCGACGATAGCGCCGTTCAGGCCCACGTATTTGAACCAGTAGTCAGCGATACCCGCTTCCACTGCCACGCGAGCGGAAACCGCTTTAGGCAGCACGGATTCACGGTAAGCGGCATCCTGCTTGTCGAACGCGTCGGTAGACGGCATGGAGACCACGCGCGCCTTCACGCCTTCGGCAGTCAGTTTTTCCCACGCTGCCACAGCCAGTTCAACTTCAGAACCGGTGGCGATGAAGATCAGCTCTGGCTGGCCCGCGCTATCTTTCAGCACGTAACCACCGCGAGCGATGTTCGCCAGCTGCTCAGGGGTACGCTCCTGCTGCGCCAGGTTCTGACGGGAGAGGATCAGCGCGGTTGGACCGTCCTGACGCTCAACGCCGTATTTCCACGCTACCGCGGATTCAACCTGGTCACACGGACGCCATGTGCTCATGTTCGGGGTCACGCGCAGGGAAGCCACCTGCTCTACCGGCTGGTGAGTTGGACCGTCTTCGCCCAGACCGATGGAGTCGTGGGTGTAGACCATCACCTGACGCTGTTTCATCAGCGCGGCCATACGCACGGCGTTACGTGCATATTCAACGAACATCAGGAAGGTAGAGGTGTACGGCAGGAAACCACCGTGCAGGGAGATACCGTTGGCAATCGCAGTCATACCGAATTCACGTACACCGTAATGGATGTAGTTACCGGCAGTATCTTCGTTGATTGGCTTAGAACCGGACCACAGGGTCAGGTTAGATGGTGCCAGGTCAGCGGAGCCGCCGAGGAATTCAGGCAGCAGAGGACCGAACGCTTCAATCGCATTCTGAGACGCTTTACGGCTCGCGATTTTAGACGGGTTCGCCTGCAGCTTAGCGATGAACTCGTTCGCTTTCGCGTCGAAGTCAGACGGCATGTCGCCTTTCATACGACGGGTGAATTCAGCCGCTTCCTGCGGGAACGCTTTCGCGTAAGCAACGAACTTCTCGTTCCAGGCCGCTTCTTTCGCCTGGCCCACTTCTTTTGCATCCCACTGAGCGTAGATCTCAGATGGGATTTCGAATGCAGGGTGTTTCCAGCCCAGCGCTTCGCGGGTCAGTGCGATTTCCGCGTCGCCCAGCGGCGCGCCGTGGGAGTCGTGCGTACCCGCTTTGTTCGGTGAACCGAAGCCGATGATGGTTTTGCACATCAGCAGGGACGGCTTGTCCGTCACCGCGCGCGCTTCTTCTACTGCACGTTTAATCGAGTCAGCATCGTGGCCATCAACGCCACGCACAACGTGCCAGCCGTAGGCTTCGAAACGTTTAGCGGTGTCGTCGGTGAACCAGCCTTCAACGTGACCGTCGATGGAGATACCGTTGTCGTCATAGAACGCAACCAGTTTGCCCAGCTTCAGGGTACCTGCCAGGGAGCACACTTCGTGAGAAATGCCTTCCATCATGCAGCCGTCGCCCATGAACGCATAGGTGAAGTGGTCAACGATGTCGTGACCAGGACGGTTGAACTGCGCCGCCAGCGTCTTCTCAGCAATCGCCATACCCACAGCGTTAGCAATACCCTGACCCAGCGGACCAGTGGTGGTTTCTACGCCAGCGGTGTAGCCCACTTCCGGGTGACCTGGAGTTTTAGAGTGCAGCTGACGGAAGTTTTTCAGCTCTTCAATTGGCAGATCGTAGCCGGTGAGGTGCAGCAGGCTATAGATCAGCATAGAGCCGTGGCCGTTAGACAGTACGAAACGGTCGCGGTCAGCCCATGACGGGTTCTGCGGGTTGTGGTTCAGGAAATCGCGCCACAGGACTTCGGCGATATCAGCCATACCCATAGGGGCCCCTGGGTGGCCGGATTTGGCTTTCTGTACTGCGTCCATGCTCAGCGCACGAATAGCATTAGCAAGCTCTTTACGTGAGGACATTTTAACTCCAGATCGGACTGTTAAAGGCCATGCCCTTGACGACAGCGCGTTTTGGGCTACGCCGGAAAAAAGTGCCAACAATGTAACCCAAGCCGCAAGTCATGTACATGGAGCATTCTTTTGCTTGTTAAGAAATCTCTGGATCATGCTCGCATGTTGCGCAATCTGCTCGCCCGGCTCTGTCGATATTCCTTATACTTAGCCCGACACCGGCTTCGCTGACGGTGCACTTTTCGGATTTTATTCAGATTAACGAGTACGGAAGCAACCTCATGAAAATGCGTGCAATAGTGCTGGCCCTGGGTACAACGCTCCTGCTGAGCGGCTGTCAGAATATGGATTCTAACGGTCTGATGACGTCAGGCGCAGAGGCCTTCCAGGCCTATTCCCTGAGCGATGCGCAGGTGAAAGCGCTGAGCGACCAGGCCTGTAAAGATATGGACGGAAAAGCCACGCTTGCGCCGGCTAACAGTACCTACACGCAGCGTCTGAATAAGATTGCTTCTGCGCTGGGCGATAACATCAACGGCCAGCCGGTGAACTACAAGGTGTACATGGCGAAAGACGTGAACGCCTTCGCGATGGCGAACGGCTGCATCCGCGTCTATAGCGGGCTGATGGACATGATGACCGACAACGAAGTGGAAGCGGTCATCGGCCATGAAATGGGCCACGTTGCCCTGGGCCACGTGAAGAAAGGGATGCAGGTTGCTTTAGGCACTAACGCCATCCGCGCTGCGGCGGCCTCAGCGGGTGGTATCGTTGGCAGCCTGTCGCAGTCGCAGCTTGGCGACGTGGGTGAAAAGCTGGTTAACTCCCAGTTCTCCCAGCGTCAGGAGTCCGAAGCGGATGATTACTCCTACGATCTGTTGCGCAAACGCGGCATTAATCCATCAGGTTTAGCCACCAGCTTTGAAAAACTGGCCAAACTGGAAGCGGGACGTCAAAGCTCCATGTTTGACGATCACCCTGCCTCAGAAGAGCGCGCACAGCATATTCGCGACCGTATGGCTGCAGACGGAATTAAATAATTTTACCGGGAGGCATATTTGCCTCCCTTTTATTTCGCATGAATTGTTAACTTAACAGCACGTATCGATAACACCCCTGAAAGCCCCGCCAAATCAACGTTATCATATTGAAATGTCTGGTCACATAATTATTGCAAAGGTCACTTTTTCCGGTAATTATCACTTCCGCAGTTATTCAAATTAATATATCCAGACAGAGACGTTCCCTCCGTGAAAAAAGAATTATCATTAATTGCTTTAAGTTTATTTGCCGCATTACCTGCCGCTGCAAGCCAGCAATCCGACAGTCAGGGTTTTATTGACGACAGCCATCTGGATCTGTTTTTACGCAATGCCTATATCAGCCGCGACTACCATCAGGGCCAGCAGGACAAAGCCGAATGGGGTCAGGGGATCATCGCCACGTTTGCATCCGGCTATACCGAAGGGCTGGTGGGCTTTGGTGTGGACGGTATTGCTCAATACGGCGTGCGCCTGGACGGCGGCCGGGGCAAAAGCGGCGCAGGCGGCATCGACTTCTTTAAACAGGAAGATGATGGCCGGGCAAAATCCGATCTGGCAAAGTTTGGCGCTACCGCCAAAATGCGCATATCGAACACCGTGCTGAGCTACGGGAATCAGCGTCCTGAGCTGCCTATCATCAATGCCGACAGCTCCCGTCTGCTGTTTGAAAGCTACACCGGCGCTATGTTGACCTCAAAAGAGATCGACGGTCTGGAAATCAACGCCGGTTACTTCACCGACGAGCAGCGTAAAAGCGATGACCGCCACGACAGCGGGCTGAAGAGCCTCTCCTTCGGCGGCGCAAGCTACCAGTTCAACGACCAGTTCAGCGGCGCGCTTTACGCTTCTCATAATGAAGAGGTGATGAACAAGCAGTATCTGGGCCTGAACTTCAAACAGCCGTTCAGCACCGGGCAGCAGCTGGTGCTCGACTTCAACGGCTATAACTCCCGTCTGGACCAGGGTTACGCTGACAGCCTCGACACGGGCCGCAGCAACACCATCTGGAGCCTGGCGGCGAGCTACATCTGGGATATTCACACGTTCAAAGTGGCCTACCAGCAGAGCAGCGGCAGCACCGGCTACAACTATGGCGGCTATCGCGACCAGGGCGGCGTGGGTGACGGCGGTAACACCATCTGGCTGGCGAACTCCTACTGGTCTGATTTTAACGGCGAAGATGAACGTTCCTGGCAGGCATCCTACGGTCTGGACTTTGGCGGCCTTGGTTTACCGGGCCTGAGCTGGACCACCGCCTACGTGCGCGGCGATAACATCAAAACCGCTGAAACCAGCAACGGTAAAGAGCACGAGTGGTTTAACCAGATCCAGTACCAGGTGCAGGATGGCCCGGCGAAGGATCTGAAACTGAAACTGCGCTACTCCGTGCTGCGCGTCTCAAGCAACGCCAGCGACTATAACGTGGGCGGGGACGAAATCCGCGCTTACGTGGAATACCCGTTTAACGTGTTCTAAAGGCAATAAAAAACCTCTCCATGGAGAGGTTTTTTTCACGCCAGGAGAGGCTTATTCGCCTTTTTTGGCAGCCTGGATGTAGAGCATTTCCAGTGCCAGGGTCGCTGCGGCCAGCGCAGTGATTTCGGACTGGTCATACGCAGGCGCCACTTCCACCACGTCCATCCCGACAATGTTCAGATCCTTCAGGCCGCGTACCAGCTTGATGGCGCGGTCTGAGGTCAGGCCGCCGATCACCGGCGTACCGGTACCCGGTGCAAATGCCGGATCCAGGCAGTCGATGTCGAAGGTCAGATACACGGGCATATCACCCACGATCTGCTTCACCTGCGCGAGGATGTCATCCACGCCGCGATCGTTAACCTGGCCCGCATCCAGCACGGTGAAGCCGTTATCTTTGTCGAACTCAGTGCGAATACCGATCTGCACGGAGTGGTTCGGGTCGATCAGACCTTCGTTCGGCGCGGTGAAGAACATGGTGCCGTGGTCAAACTCACAGCCGTTCGCGTAGGTGTCGGTATGCGCATCAAAGTGTACCAGCGCCATTTTACCGAAGTGCTTCGCGTGGGCGCGCAGCAGCGGCAGGGTCACGAAGTGGTCGCCGCCGAAGGAGAGCATGCGCTTACCGGCAGCCAGCAGCTTCTCGGCGTGGGCCTGCAGCTTTTCGCTCATCTCACGCGCGTCACCAAAGGCATACACCAGGTCACCGCAGTCCACCACGTTCAGGCGCTCGCGCATGTCGAAGTTCCACGGGAAGCGGTTATGCTCCCAGGCCAGGTTAGTGGAAACCTGACGAATCGCCGCCGGGCCGTGACGACCACCCGCACGGCCAGATGTTGCCATATCGAACGGCACGCCAGTGATCACCCAGTCCGCGTCGCTGTCGTACGGCTGGAAGTTCATTGGAAGGCGTAAAAAACCAAACGCGTTAGATACCAGAGAGTTATCGTACTGATGACCTAAAGTGCTCATGTCCTGACCTCTTTTAAAGTCGATACATTAAAAACAGATGAAAAAAAATCCCCTCCGCGTCGTTAAACCCGACGAGGAAGGGATTGATTCGTAAATCGCTTATTGGGGCGAATTATCGCCGGTAATGCATACGGGTTCAAGTGAGTATAGGGCATTGTGCGAGCTGATGCCCTCACCCGACCCTCTCCCACAGGGAGAGGGAGGTTTTCCTACTCGTCTTCCAGGTAGGTGTACCCGTACAGACCCGCTTCAAACTCTTCCAGGAATTGCTGCTGCAGCGCATCGTCCAGCCCGGTGTTTTTCACCTGGTCGCGGAACTGCGTCAGCAGGGTTTTCGGATCCAGCTGAACGTATTCCAGCATGTCCGCCACGGTATCCCCTTCGTCAGACAGCTCAACTTCCACGCTGCCGTCAGGGAAGACAAACACGTCAACCGCCTCGGTATCACCGAACAGGTTGTGCATGTTGCCGAGGATCTCCTGATACGCGCCGACCATAAAGAAGCCCAGCATCGGCGGGTTCTCCGGGTCGTACTCCGGCATTGGCATCGTCGTTGCGATACCGTCGCCGTCAACGTAGTGGTCGATAGCACCGTCGGAGTCACAGGTGATGTCCAGCAGCACCGCGCGACGTTCCGGAGCGTGGTTCAGCCCTTCCAGCGGCAGAACCGGGAACAGCTGGTCGATACCCCAGGCATCCGGCATTGACTGGAACAGCGAGAAGTTGACGTAAATCTTATCCGCCATACGCTCCTGCAGCTCGTCGATAATCGGACGGTGCGCACGGTTGCTCGGGTCGAGCTGTTTCTGCACTTCATGGCACATGTTCAGATAGAGCTGCTCCGCCCACGCGCGCTCCTGCAGGCTGAAGGTGCCTGAGGAATACCCCACGTGGATGTCATGCAGGTCCATCTGGCTGTCGTGCAGCCATTCGCGCAGGGAACGACGCGTGCCCGGCTCGTGCATTTCCTGCCAGGTTTCCCACATGCTTTGCAGGGAGCGCGGGGCATCGTCTGCCGGAGGCGTCGCTTCGGTGATTTCGCTACGCTCAACGCCGATGATGTTAGAGACCAGCACCGTATGGTGCGCGGTGACCGCGCGGCCGGATTCGGTGATTACCGTCGGGTGCGGCAGGCCGTTCTCTTCACAGGCATCGCCGATCGCCCAGATGATATTGTTCGCGTATTCGTTCAGGCCGTAGTTCACGGAGCAGTCCGACTGCGAGCGGGTCCCTTCGTAGTCCACGCCCAGGCCGCCGCCCACGTCGAAGCACTGAATGTTCACGCCAAGCTTGTGCAGCTCAACGTAGAACCGCGCGGATTCACGCACGCCGGTGGCGATGTCGCGAATGTTGGCCATCTGCGAGCCGAGGTGGAAGTGCAGCAGCTGAATGCTGTCGAGACGACCGCGCTCGCGCAGGATTTCCACCAGCTGCAGCACCTGGTTCGCCGCCAGGCCGAACTTGGATTTTTCGCCGCCGGAGGACTGCCATTTACCGGAACCCTGTGACGCCAGACGCGCACGCACGCCAAGGCGTGGCACCACGTTTAGACGCTCGGCCTCTTCCAGCACGATGGCGATTTCGGTCATCTTTTCGATAACCAGATAGACCTTGTGGCCCATCTTCTCGCCAATCAGTGCCAGACGAATGTATTCACGGTCTTTATAGCCGTTACAGACGATCACCGAACGGGTCATGCCCGCATGCGCCAGAACCGCCATCAGCTCCGCTTTGGAGCCAGCCTCCAGCCCCAGCGGCTCGCCGGAGTGGATCAGGGATTCAATCACGCGGCGGTGCTGGTTTACCTTGATTGGGTAAACCAGGAAGTAGTCGCCTTTATAGCCGTAGGACTCACGCGCGCGCTTGAAGGCGGCGTTAATAGAACGCAGGCGATGTTGCAGGATCTGCGGGAAGCAGAACAGTGCAGGCAAACGCTGGCCCTGAGCTTCACGGGCTTTCACCAGTTTAGCAAGGTCCACGCGCGCTTCAGGGACGTCCGGATCCGGGCAGACGCTGATGTGGCCCAGTTCGTTGACGTCGTAGTAGTTATTGCCCCACCAGGCAATATTGTAAGTGCGCAGCATTTTGCTGGCTTCCTCGGAGCTCATCGCAACCTCCTGCATAGAACGTAGTACACCCTGTTCGCCCGCTGACGAAGGCGAAAAAGAAGACATGTCGTCAGACATAGCGAACCTCAACTCTTTGTATTAAGTGTAAAACAGTTGACTACTATCGCAGCGTTATACGGCGATAACAACCCATAAACGGCTCCGTTTCCCAGCAGAGTATGCTGAAATCCAGACCGTGCGACCGGTTTCTTATTCATATCATTGTAAAACACGTATCCGAACTCTGTATGACAAGGTTCGGCGAAACCACGAGAAAACTCTTGTATTAACAAGAGCGCCCTTGTTCAGTTTTCACAAAGCGTGACCGGCCCTGGAATCCTGAGAAGCGCCGAGATGGGTATAACATCGGCAGGTTTGCAGACTAGAAATGCGGGTTGCGGGAATCAAATACGCGCCAGAACGGCTGCGCTGAATTAGCGGAAAACGATGGTTCATTATCTCGTATCACCTCCACGGCCGCCTCTGCTGAAACGGACCCCAAGCCAAAGCTAAAAGTTCACTGCTTAACCCGGCTGGAAGTGGCGACACGATGAGTTCATCGAGCGCTTATTTTATATGAGCCGCGCGCCGCGTTTTATACCGAGAAGGGGGCTAAAAAGCAAAACAAAAATGCGCGTGTTGCCGGGGCCGTCAGGAATTATTGCCAGCAGCAATTTCAACTGAGTGAGAGGTTAGTCAAAAAAAACTGGAAATCGGGCGAAGAAGTGACCTAAAATAGCCATCCAGATGTTAATCCATCTATACTGATTAACACTCATACTGCCAGTGTCAAAAACCTGCAGGCCTTGGTAGAATTATCTCCTTTGGCTATTCCACACAGCAGCTTGAGCTAACCAAATTCCTCTTAGGTGAAATAAAACATGGCAAAACACCTGTTTACGTCCGAGTCCGTATCAGAAGGACATCCTGATAAAATTGCTGACCAAATCTCCGATGCGGTGCTGGATGCGATCCTGGCGCAGGATCCAAAAGCGCGCGTAGCGTGTGAAACCTATGTCAAAACCGGCATGGTTCTGGTTGGCGGTGAGATTACCACCAGCGCATGGGTTGATATCGAAGAGATCACCCGTAACACGGTGCGTGAGATCGGCTATGTGCATTCTGATATGGGCTTTGATGCCAACTCCTGCGCGGTACTGAGCGCGATTGGCAAACAGTCTCCAGACATCAACCAGGGCGTTGACCGTGCCGATCCGCTGGAACAGGGCGCGGGCGACCAGGGTCTGATGTTCGGCTATGCAACCAACGAAACCGACGTGCTGATGCCAGCACCGGTCACCTACGCACACCGTCTGGTGCAGCGTCAGGCTGAAGTGCGTAAAAACGGCACCCTGCCGTGGCTACGCCCGGATGCGAAAAGCCAGGTCACTTTCCAGTACGACGACGGTAAAATCGTTGGTATTGACGCGGTGGTTCTGTCTACCCAGCACTCCGAAGATATCGATCAGAAATCCCTGCAGGAAGCGGTGATGGAAGAGATCATCAAGCCGGTTCTGCCGACAGAATGGCTGAGCTCTGCAACCAAATTCTTCATCAACCCAACCGGACGCTTCGTTATCGGCGGCCCAATGGGTGACTGCGGCCTGACCGGTCGTAAAATCATCGTTGATACCTACGGCGGCATGGCGCGTCACGGTGGCGGTGCGTTCTCCGGTAAAGATCCGTCTAAAGTTGACCGTTCTGCGGCGTACGCTGCACGTTATGTGGCAAAAAACATCGTTGCCGCCGGCCTGGCTGACCGCTGTGAGATCCAGGTTTCCTACGCTATCGGCGTGGCTGAACCAACCTCCATCATGGTTGAAACCTTCGGTACTGAAAAAGTGCCTTCAGAACAGCTGACGCTGCTGGTGCGCGAGTTCTTCGACCTGCGTCCATACGGCCTGATTCAGATGCTGGATCTGCTGCACCCAATCTACAAAGAAACCGCAGCATACGGTCACTTTGGTCGTGAACATTTCCCATGGGAAAAAACCGACAAAGCCGCCCTGCTGCGTGAAGCTGCCGGTCTGAAGTAATCGACTGACATCGCCTTTAAAAGGCCAGCCTTCGGGCTGGCCTTTTTTTATGTTTGAAACCGATTACACCATGCCAAATATATCCCGCTTTCAGAATAATCTCTTTGCCTGATCGCCTTTCTTCTGCTGTTACATTTCATTTCAGTTAAGTCCGAAATTCTAACAAACGCGATGCGCATCACCTCGTTTACCTCTATATTTTCAAAGCTTTAATTATTTTTACGGTTCCACGTTAGTGTAACCGATTACACCTATGTGATTAATCTCACATATTTTTACGAGTCACTCACCTACCCTTTACATCAATAAAACTGATAACCCAACTGGAGGGCATAATGCCTGACAATAAAAAACAGGGGCGTACGTCCAACAAGGCGATGACATTCTTCGTCTGTTTCCTCGCCGCCCTGGCAGGATTACTTTTTGGCCTGGATATCGGCGTGATTGCCGGTGCATTGCCTTTCATCACTGACGAGTTCCAGATCAGCGCTCACACCCAGGAGTGGGTGGTCAGCTCCATGATGTTTGGCGCTGCCGTTGGGGCCGTCGGCAGCGGCTGGCTCTCCTTCAAGCTCGGGCGTAAAAAGAGCCTGATGATCGGCGCGATCCTGTTCGTTGCCGGTTCACTCTTCTCTGCCGCAGCGCCTAACGTTGAGGTTCTGCTGGTTTCACGCGTGCTGCTTGGTCTGGCCGTGGGCGTGGCGTCCTATACCGCCCCGCTTTACCTGTCTGAAATCGCGCCGGAGAAAATCCGCGGCAGTATGATTTCGATGTACCAGCTCATGATCACCATCGGTATCCTGGGCGCGTACCTTTCCGATACCGCGTTTAGCTACAGCGGCGCATGGCGCTGGATGCTCGGCGTGATCATCATCCCGGCCATCCTGCTGCTGATTGGCGTCTTCTTCCTGCCGGACAGCCCGCGCTGGTTCGCTGCAAAACGTCGATTCCACGATGCTGAACGCGTGCTGCTTCGCCTGCGCGATACCAGCGCGGAGGCAAAAAACGAGCTGGAAGAGATCCGCGAAAGCCTGAAGGTCAAACAGTCCGGCTGGGCGCTGTTTAAAGAGAACAGCAACTTCCGCCGTGCGGTGTTCCTTGGCGTGCTGCTGCAGGTCATGCAGCAGTTCACCGGGATGAACGTCATCATGTACTACGCGCCAAAAATCTTTGAGCTGGCGGGTTATACCAACACCACCGAGCAGATGTGGGGGACCGTCATCGTGGGTCTGACCAACGTGCTGGCGACCTTTATCGCCATCGGTCTGGTGGACCGCTGGGGACGTAAGCCAACCCTGACGCTGGGCTTCCTGGTGATGGCGGCCGGTATGGGCGTCCTCGGTACCATGATGCATGTGGGCATTCACTCCCCAACCGCCCAGTACTTTGCGGTAGGCATGCTGCTGATGTTTATCGTCGGGTTTGCGATGAGCGCCGGTCCGCTGATTTGGGTGCTGTGCTCGGAGATCCAGCCGCTGAAAGGGCGTGATTTTGGTATCACCTGCTCTACCGCAACAAACTGGGTTGCCAACATGATCGTCGGCGCAACGTTCCTGACCATGCTCAATACCCTGGGCAACGCGAACACCTTCTGGGTCTACGCCGGTCTGAACATCTTCTTTATTGTGCTGACCATCTGGCTGGTTCCAGAAACCAAACACGTTTCGCTGGAACATATTGAACGTAACCTGATGAAAGGTCGTCCTCTGCGCGAAATCGGCGCTCACGACTAATTATCTTGCGGGAGGCGCCTCTTGCGCCTCCCCGCTTCGCGCTTTATGCTCTGCCCCTATGAAAGCACCCCGTCTCCCCATCGCCATTCAGCAGGCCGTTATGCGCAGCCTGCGGGAAAAACTCGCCCAGGCGAACCTGAAGCTCGGTCGCAATTATCCTGAACCCAAACTCGTCTACCAGCAGCGTGGAACCTCGGCCGGTACCGCCTGGCTCGAGTCGTATGAGATCCGCCTTAACCCGGTGCTGATGATGGAAAACCAGCAGGCGTTTATCGAGGAAGTGGTACCGCACGAGCTGGCACATCTGCTGGTGTGGAAACACTTTGGCCGCGTCGCGCCGCATGGAAAAGAGTGGAAGTGGATGATGGAGGCAGTGCTCGGCGTTCCGGCACGCCGTACCCATCAGTTCGAGCTGGAATCGGTGCGCCGCAATACCTTCCCCTACCGCTGCCAATGTCAGCAGCACCAGCTTACCGTCCGTCGCCATAATCGCGTGGTGCGCGGCGAGGCGACCTACCGCTGCGTCAAATGCGGCGAGCCGCTGGTTGCGGAATAATCATCTGAACTTTCAGGAACTTTCCTGATCTGACTGATTGCATACAGGAACAACATTCGTTACGTTGCGGGCTCGTTTTGACACGGAGTGTAAGATGTCCCGTAATTTTTCTCTCGCGGTCGCCTTTCTGACGACGGCGCTCTCAGGCCATGCTCTGGCCGACGGTATCAACAGTTTTTCCCAGGCCAAGGCCGCAGGCGTGAAGGTGAACGCCGACGTGCCGGGCGATTTCTACTGCGGCTGTAAAATTAACTGGCAGGGTAAAAAAGGGGTCGTTGACCTTGAGTCCTGCGGCTACAAGGTGCGTAAAAACGAAAACCGCGCCAGCCGTATTGAATGGGAGCATGTCGTTCCGGCCTGGCAGTTTGGCCACCAGCGCCAGTGCTGGCAGGATGGCGGACGTAAAAACTGCGCCAAAGATCCGGTGTATCGCCAGATGGAAAGCGATATGCATAACCTGCAGCCTGCCGTGGGTGAAGTGAACGGCGACCGGGGTAATTTCATGTACAGCCAGTGGAACGGTGGCGAAGGCCAGTACGGCCAGTGCGGTATGAAGGTTGATTTTAAAGAGAAAGTCGCCGAGCCCCCTGCCCGCGCGCGCGGCAGCATTGCCCGCACCTACTTCTATATGCGTGACCGTTACGACATCAATCTCTCCCGCCAGCAGACGCAGCTGTTCAACGCCTGGGACAAGCAGTACCCGGTGACGGAGTGGGAATGCCAGCGCGACGAACGTATCGCCAGAGTCCAGGGGAATCACAACCCTTACGTCCAGCGGGCTTGCCAGGCGCAAAAGAGCTAACCTACACTACGGCAATTCGCTTATATCGCATGACACATGGAATTTCTGACTATGCGCATTCCCCGCATTTACCATCCTGAACTGATTACCGCAGGCCGCGAAATCGCCCTGTCTGATGACGCTGCCAACCACGTTGGCCGCGTGCTGCGCATGGGCGCAGGTCAGGCAATACAGCTGTTCGACGGCTCGAACCAGGTTTTCGACGCGGAAATCACGCGGTCTGATAAAAAAAGCGTACACGTTAACGTCCTGCGTGGCGAAGTGGACGACCGGGAATCACCGCTGCACATCCATCTGGGCCAGGTGATGTCGCGCGGCGAGAAAATGGAGTTCACCATTCAGAAATCCATTGAACTGGGTGTAAGCCTCATTACGCCACTTTTTTCTGAACGCTGTGGCGTTAAACTGGATGCGGAACGTCTGAACAAAAAGATCCAGCAGTGGCAGAAAATTGCCATTGCGGCTTGCGAACAGAGTGGCCGCAACCGTATTCCGGAGATCCGCCCGGCGATGGATCTGGAGGAGTGGTGTGCAGAAGAGGACAGTGGGCTGAAGCTCAATCTTCATCCGCGCGCCAGCGCCAGCATCAATACGCTGCCCCTGCCCGTTGAGCGCGTACGCCTGCTGATTGGCCCCGAAGGCGGCCTGTCGGCGGACGAAATTGCGATGACGGCACGTTACCAGTTTACTGATATTCTGTTGGGACCTCGCGTTCTGCGCACTGAGACAACGGCACTCACGGCCATTACCGCGCTACAGGTACGGTTTGGCGATCTGGGTTGAAGCATTAACGGAGAAGAACATGATCAAGCTCGGCATCGTGATGGACCCCATCGCAAACATTAACATCAAGAAAGATTCCAGCTTCGCCATGCTGCTGGAAGCGCAGCGTCGCGGCTATGAACTCCACTATATGGAGATGAACGATCTTTACCTGATTAACGGTGAAGCCCGCGCCCGCACCCGCATCGTTAACGTCGAGCAGAACTACGACAAATGGTACGAATTCGACACCGAGCAGGACATTGCCCTGGCCGATCTCAACGTCATCCTGATGCGTAAAGATCCGCCGTTCGACACCGAATACATCTACTGCACCTATATTCTCGAACGCGCTGAAGAGAAAGGCACGCTGATCGTCAACAAGCCGCAGAGCCTGCGCGACTGCAACGAGAAGCTCTACACCGCCTGGTTCTCTGACCTGACGCCGGAAACCCTGGTGACCCGCAGCAAAGCGCAGCTGAAGGAATTCTGGCAGAAGCACGGCGATATCATCATGAAACCGCTGGACGGCATGGGCGGCGCATCGATTTTCCGCGTGAAAGAGAGCGATCCGAACATTGGCGTGATTGCCGAAACGCTGACCGAACTGGGCACGCGTTACTGCATGGCGCAGAACTATATTCCGGCGATCAAAGACGGCGACAAACGCGTTCTGGTGGTGGATGGCGAACCGGTTCCTTACTGCCTGGCGCGTATCCCGCAGGGTGGCGAAACCCGCGGTAATCTGGCCGCCGGTGGCCGCGGCGAGCCGCGTCCGCTAACCGAAAGCGACTGGGAAATTGCCCGCCGCGTTGGCCCGACGCTGAAAGCCAAAGGTCTGATCTTCGTCGGACTGGATATCATCGGCGATCGTCTTACCGAAGTGAACGTCACCAGCCCGACCTGCATTCGTGAAATTGAAGCGGAATTCCCTGTCTCAATCACCGGCATGCTGATGGACGCTATCGAAAAGCGTTTACAAAAATAACCTAACAATACTATTAGTGACAGCGCCTGAGTTTGTCCCCATACTGGGCGCTGTCGCTTTTTAAACCAGGAAACAGTACCTCTGACAATGAATTTACAGCATCACTTTCTTATTGCCATGCCTGCTCTCCAGGACCCGATTTTTCGCCGCGCCGTGGTTTATATTTGTGAATACAATGAAGACGGCGCGATGGGCATTATCATTAATAAACCGCTGGAAAATCTTCAGGTTGAAGGGATTCTGGACAAGCTGAAAATCCCGGCTGAAGCGCGACTGCCGGAAATCCGGCTTGATAAGCCCGTGATGCTGGGTGGACCTCTTGCAGAAGATCGCGGTTTTATCCTGCATACGCCGCCGGTATTCTCTTCCAGCATTCGCATCTCCGACAAGACCGTTATCACGACCTCGCGTGACGTGCTCGAAACGCTGGGCACCGCAGAGCAGCCTTCTGAAGTGCTGGTGGCGCTGGGCTATTCGTCGTGGGAGAAAGGCCAGCTTGAGCAAGAGATCCTCGATAACGCCTGGCTCACCGCCCCTGCGGACATGAATATCCTGTTTAAAACCCCTATCGCCGATCGCTGGCGTGACGCGGCAAAGCTGATTGGCATTGATATCCTGACCATGCCTGGCGTAGCGGGGCACGCCTGATGAGCGGAACGCTTCTTGCCTTCGATTTTGGTACTAAAAGCATTGGCGTCGCCGTGGGGCAGCGCATCACCGGTACCGCGCGTCCGCTTACGGCCCTGAAGGCCAACGACGGCACGCCGGACTGGAACCTCATTGAGCGCCTGCTCAAGGAGTGGCAACCGGATGACGTGATTGTTGGGCTGCCGCTGAACATGGACGGTACCGAACAGCCGCTGACCGCCCGGGCGCGTAAGTTCGCCAACAAAATCCATGGCCGCTTTGGCGTCTCCGTGAAGCTGCACGACGAGCGTCTGAGCACCGTCGAAGCGCGCGCGGGTCTGTTTGAGCACGGTGGCTTCCGGGCGCTGAACAAAGGCAGCGTCGACTCCGCTTCTGCCGTTATCATCCTCGAAAGCTATTTCGAGCAGGGCTTTTAAGCACAGGGGCCTACAGCCGCCCCTGCGCCCGTCTCTCCGCCAGGCTCTGGTCAAAGTTCTGCATACCTGCCTGCTGACCGGTTTGAATGATGCCGGGCAGTTGCCACGTTTTCCCTTCACGAATGAGATTCGCCGCCGCTGCAGTGTTCACCAGCAGCTCATACAGCGCGACGCGCCCGCCCTGTAGATCGGGAAGCAGCTTTTGCGCCAGCACCGCCCGCAGGCTGCCGGCCAGCTGGTTACGCACCGGATCTTTCTCCTGCGCCGGGAACGTATCGACCAGCCGTTCAATCGCCTGCGATGCCCCGCGCGTATGCAGCGTCGCCAGCACCAGATGCCCGGTCTCCGCCGCCGTCAGCGCCAGGCGGATCGTTTCGCTGTCGCGCAACTCCCCAAGCAGAATCACGTCCGGATCCTGGCGTAAGGCACCGCGCAGCGCTTCTGCAAATGACGGGCTGTGCTGGCCTATCTCCCGCTGCTGGATCAGACAACGCTCGCTCCGGTAGATAAACTCCACCGGATCTTCAAGCGTGAGGATATGGCCATCAGCATGGCGGTTAAGAAAATCGACCATCGCCGCCAGCGTAGTTGATTTACCGCTGCCGGTTGCTCCTGTCACCAGAATCAGTCCGGCATCATTGGACAACAGTTCCGGGATTGCCCGCGGCGCGCCCAGCGAAGCGAGCTGCGGGCAGGTACGCGGCAACAGCCGGAGCGTTACAGAGATACCGCTCATCTGCTTAAAGGCACTGCCGCGCAGACGCTGGCCTCCCGCCACCGTCACGGCAAAATCCACCTGCCCGCTGGCCCACCATATCCCCTGCTGCTCATCATTGAGCCACGCTTTTAACAACGCCCCAACGTCGGGAGGAGGAAACGGTGCCGGCTCAAGGCGGCCTGTTCTGCGCCAGCGGGGTGGCGAATCACTGCACAGGTGTAGATCGGAGACGTTATGCTTTACACTAAGGGCCACAATTTCTTCCACATCCATAGACTACTCCTCGGAAAATGAACGACATTGCGCATAACCTGGCACAGGTCCGGGACAAAATCTCAGCCGCAGCAACGCGTTGCGGCCGGGCTTCAGAAGAAATTACCCTGCTTGCAGTCAGCAAAACCAAGCCTGCGAGCGCCATCGCAGAAGCGATAGCGGCAGGCCACCGGGCGTTTGGTGAAAACTACGTGCAGGAAGGCGTGGATAAAATTCGCTACTTCCAGGAACAGGGGAAGACGGATCTGCAGTGGCACTTTATTGGCCCGCTGCAGTCGAACAAAAGCCGTCTGGTGGCAGAGCACTTCGACTGGTGTCACACCATCGACCGTCTGCGTATTGCGACACGTCTGAACGACCAGCGTCCGGCAGAGATGCCAGCGCTTAACGTGCTGATTCAGGTCAACATCAGCGACGAAAACAGCAAGTCCGGCATTGCGCTGAGCGAGTTGGACGCGCTGGCCGCAGAGGTGGCCGAACTGCCGCGCTTAACCCTGCGCGGGCTGATGGCCATTCCGGCGCCTGAGTCAAGTTATGAAAGGCAGTTTGCCGTGGCACAGCAAATGGCTGTAGCATTTGAGGCGCTTAAAGCGCGCTATAACACGGTAGACACGCTTTCTCTGGGCATGTCGGATGATATGGAAGCCGCCATCGCGGCAGGCAGCACTATGGTGCGCATCGGCACGGCAATTTTCGGTGCGCGCGACTACTCAAAATAATAAGGAAACCTGAGGAACGCCATGAAGACGTTGACTTTCCTGCTCTCAACTGTGCTTGAGCTGTATACGATGGCGCTTTTGCTGCGCGTCTGGATGCAGTGGGCCCGCTGTGATTTTTACAATCCGTTCTCGCAGTTTGTCGTGAAAATCACGCAGCCTGTTGTCGGACCATTGCGCCGTATTATCCCGGCCATGGGCCCCATCGACAGTTCGTCTCTGCTGGTGGCGTTTATTCTGAGCGTTATCAAAGCGATCGTGCTGTTTATGGTCATCACCTTCCAGCCGATTATCTGGATTGCTGCGGTCCTGATTCTGGTCAAAACCATCGGTCTGCTTATTTTCTGGGTGCTGCTGGTGATGGCCATCATGAGCTGGGTCAGCCAGGGGCGAAGCCCGGTGGAGTATGCTTTGATTCAGCTGGCAGAGCCGCTGCTGCGTCCAATCCGTAACCTGCTCCCGTCTATGGGTGGCATCGACTTTTCCCCGATGATCCTGGTTCTGCTGCTCTATGTGGTCAACATGGGGATCGCTGAGCTGTTACAGTCCACGGGCAATATGCTGCTGCCGGGGCTGTGGATGGCGCTATGAGTGCAGTAAGCACCTGCGCTGACGGGCTGGTTTTACGGCTGTATATTCAGCCAAAAGCCAGCCGTGACGGTATTGTTGGGCTGCATGGCGACGAGTTAAAAGTCGCCATCACCGCCCCGCCGGTTGACGGCCAGGCGAACGCGCATCTGACTAAATATCTGGCAAAACAGTTTCGCGTCGCCAAAAGCCAGGTCATCATTGAAAAAGGTGAACTTGGGCGACATAAACAGGTAAAAATCCTTAATCCGCAATCTATCCCGACGGAAGTCGCGGCTCTGACAGAACAGGACTAAACCATGCAGAAAGTTGTTCTCGCGACCGGCAACGCCGGTAAAGTGCGCGAGCTGGCCTCGCTATTAAATGATTTTGGGCTGGACGTGGTCGCCCAGACCGATCTTGGCGTGGAGTCCGCCGAAGAGACGGGGCTGACGTTTATCGAAAACGCGATCCTGAAAGCGCGCCACGCCGCGCAAATTACGGGCCTGCCCGCAATTGCCGACGACTCTGGCCTGGCCGTGGATTTTCTCGGCGGCGCGCCGGGGATTTACTCCGCGCGCTACTCCGGCGTTGACGCCACCGACCAGCAGAATCTCGAAAAGCTGCTTGTCGCCCTGAAAGACGTACCGGACGAGCAGCGCACCGCGCAGTTCCACTGCGTACTGGTCTATCTGCGTCACGCGGAAGACCCTACGCCTATCGTCTGCCACGGCAGCTGGCCGGGCATGATTACCAGTGAAGCGGCTGGCAACGGCGGCTTTGGCTACGACCCGATTTTCTTTGTCCCGACCGAGGGCAAAACCGCTGCGGAACTGACCCGCGAAGAGAAAAGCGCGATTTCCCACCGTGGACGCGCGCTGAAACTGTTACTGGAAGCACTGCGTAATGGCTAATTTGCCGCCTCTGAGTCTTTATATTCACATCCCGTGGTGCGTGCAGAAATGCCCGTACTGCGATTTCAACTCGCACGCGCTGAAGGGCGAAGTGCCGCACGATGATTACGTTGCGCATCTGCTGGCCGACCTGGACGCCGATGTACCTTACGCACAGGGACGTGAAGTTAAGACCATTTTCATTGGTGGCGGTACGCCGAGCCTGCTTTCAGGCCCGGCGATGCAGACGCTGCTGGACGGCGTGCGTGCGCGCCTGAACCTGGCAGCGGATGCTGAAATTACGATGGAAGCCAACCCCGGCACCGTTGAGGCCGACCGTTTTGTCGACTATAAGCGCGCGGGCGTAAACCGCATCTCCATCGGCGTGCAGAGCTTTAGCGAACCGAAGCTAAAACGTCTTGGGCGCATTCACGGCCCGGAAGAGGCGAAGCGCGCGGCAAACCTGGCGACCGGGCTTAATCTTCGCAGCTTCAACCTCGATTTGATGCACGGCCTGCCGGATCAGTCGCTGGAAGAGGCGCTGGATGACCTGCGCCAGGCGATCGAACTGAACCCGCCGCACCTGTCGTGGTACCAGCTC